>CADAAJ010000078.1 GCA_902785855.1 uncultured Methanobrevibacter sp.
TTAGCAATTAAAGGATTGGCTTTTAAATTAGCTGAAAAAGGAAAACATATTATAACTTCTGAAATAGAACATCCTGCTGTTAGCCAAACATTGGAATTTTTACAATCCTTAGATTTCGAAGTTACATATTTGCCGGTTTATGAAGAAGGTATAATTAGAATTGATGATTTAAAAAATGCTATTCGTGAGGATACTATTTTGATTACTATTATGCATGGTAATAATGAAATCGGAACAATTCAACCTATTGAAGAAATTGGTAAAATAGCTCGTGAAAATAACATTAAATTCCATACTGATGCGGTACAGACATTTGGAAAAATTGAAGTTGATGTTGAAAAACTTAATGTTGATTTACTTTCTTTATCTTCTCATAAAATTAATGGTCCTAAGGGTGTTGGTGCATTATATATTAAAAAAGGCACTCGTTTAGTACCATTTATACATGGTGGGGGCCAAGAAAGAGGAATTAGGTCTGGAACTGAAAATGTTCCGGGAATTGTTGGATTTGGAAAAGCATGTGAGCTAGCTTCTCAAAACTTAACTCAGCATTATGATAAATTGGTCTCAATTCGTGATGAATTAATTGAAAAAGTATTAAATAATATTCCAGAATCATATTTGAATGGTGATAGGGAGAATAGATTGCCTAATATTGTTAATTTTAGATTTAAAGCAATTGAGGGTGAATCTTTAATACTTCTTTTGGATAATAAAGGTTATCAAACATCAACAGGGTCAGCATGTTCATCTAAAACATTAGAAGCCTCTCCTGTTTTAACTGCTTTAGGTTTAGATCCAGTTGATGTTCATGGTTCATTAAGAATTTCTCTAGCTCCTGAAAATGATGAATTTAACATTGATGAGTTTGTTGATGCAATTTCAACATCTGTTGAGAGATTAAGAGAAATGTCACCATTATGGAATCAAGATTTAGATTATAATAAAGTTGTTGGAAGAAAATAAAAAGGAAGTGTTTAATATGGATTATTCAGAAAAAGTAATGGATCATTTTGCAAATCCAAGAAACTGTAGGCCAATGGATGATGCTGATGGTGTTGGAACAGTAGGAAATCCTACATGTGGAGATTTAATGACAATTTACATTAAAGTTGAGGACAATGTTATTAAAGATATTAGTTTTCAGACTTTTGGTTGTGGTGCAGCTATTGCAACAAGCAGTATGATAACAGAAATTGCTGTTGGAAAAACACTTGAAGATGCTTTAAAAATTACACGTAATGATGTTGCAGATGAGCTAGATGGTCTTCCTCCTGTAAAACTTCATTGTTCAAATCTTGCAGCAGATGGTCTTCAAGCAGCTATTGAAAATTATTATGAAAATAATCAATAATAATATATAGTTTAAATAATAAACTAAAATTTAATAGTTAACGGAGATGTTTAATATGGCAAAAATTTTAAAATGTGATGACTGTGGAAGTATTATTCAGGTTTTAGTTGAAGACGATGGCGATGCATGCGATGCACACATGATTAAAATCCCTTCCCAAACTGAAGGCGATAAATCTCCTAAACATAAACCTGTTGTTGAAATTGATGGTAATAAAGTAACTGTTAAAGTCGGTGAAGTAGCTCATCCAATGGATGATGATCATTATATCCAATTTTTAGTTGTTGAAGCAGGTAACGAACAGTATGCAAAATGCTTCAAACCTGGAGATGTTGCAGAAGCAACTTTCACTGTTAACTCAACTGATGGTGTTGTAGCTTGTGCATTTTGTAATCAACACGGACTCTGGTCCAGTGAATAAGTTTAATTAATTTTAAACTTCCTTTTTTTTTATTTTATAATTTTTTTTATACAAATGTTTAATTACTGGTTTTTATATAATATAAGTTGTGTCAAGTTATATTAAATTATTTATATTTGTTTTAGTTTTAGTTAGTATCTCAATAGCAGTTCTGATTATTGATAGTTCAATTGAAAATGTTAATGCTGAAATGCCTGATATTAGTGATAGTATTGCTGAAGGAGATAAAAATTATAATGAATCTGTTGAATTACTTAACAATAGGTCTTTTATAGATGCAAGGACTAAAGCAGATGATGCAGAGCATAATTATAATCGTAGTTTAAATAAAATGGAATATATTAGAAATAAATTTGATAAGGATTTAAATAATGTACATAAAGAGTATATAGATACATTAATCAATGAATTAACATTAAAAATTAAAGCTGTAGGACAATTAAAGCAATCCATTGAAAATCTTGAATCTAATAATAATTATACTGGATCAAATTATGGTTTTGAAGCTAATAATGTAATGTCAGATGCAATTAAATATCAAAATAAATCTTATTCCATTGTTAAAAATAATCCAAAGTTATTTAAGTAGAGGTTTAAAATGAAAACTAAATGTAAGAAATGTAATGGTGTAGGTTCTATTGTTGTGGATTATAAGGAATGTGATGATTGTGGTGGAACCGGTTATGAAGAAGATACTTTTGATTTAGGTAATCATTTTAAGGGTGTTAACAGTAATGCAAAAGCAAAATTTGACTTAGGTGGAGAAGAGGATATTCCCTGTGAAACTTGTAATGGAAAAGGTCAGGTTGAAGTTTTTGGTGAATGTCCTCATTGTCACGGTACTGGTCAGGTTAATGTATGTAGAGACTGTGGTAAAATAATTGATGATAAATATGATATATGTGTTGAATGTGGTGAAAAAAGAAAGGTTGAAAAAATGAAACATGATAAATATGTTGCTAATCAAAATAAAGCAAGAGATGTTTATATATTAGATTCTTTATGTAAATTAAGAGATATTGATAAAGATAAGTTATATAAGGGTAAAATTACACGTATTGAAAAATATGGTGCATTTGTTAGTTTAAATAATAATGTATGGGGTCTTATGCGTGGTGATGTTTCTGATTATAACGTTGGTCAGGAAATTATTGTATTTGTAACTTCCATTAAGTCAAGAGAAGGAAAAATTGATTTTGCACCAGCTTATGTTGAAAATTATAATCTTAAAAAGTTAACAAAATCCATTCCAAGAACTCTTATTAATCAATTAGATGAGAAAAAAGGTAAAATTGTTAGAATTAATGGTGAAGTCCAGCAAGTTCAGCAAACATCTGGTCCTACAATATTTATGATTAATGATGAAACAGGGGTTTGTGAAATAGCTGCTTTTGATAAAGCAGGTGAGAGAGCTTATCCTGAAGTTGATGTTGATGATGCAGTTCAGGTGATTGGTGAAGTTAATGAACATGGTGGAAAAACACAGATTGAATCATCATCGATGATAAAACTTGATGCAGAAAATACTGCCAAGTTACATAATTTAATTGAAGAGTCATTAAATAAAAGAGCAATGCCTCAAGATGTTGACTTCTATGTTAAAAGTGATGTTTTAAACAGACTTAAACCTAAAATGTATGAAGCTGCACAAAAGATTAGAAGAGCAATACTTGATGGAAGAACTATTTTACTTAGACATCATAATGATGCTGACGGAATCTGTTCAGGTGTAGCAATGGAAAAAGCTATTGTTCCGTTAATTGAACGAATAAATCCAAGTAATGATGCTCAATATTATTATTTTAAAAGGTCACCTAGTAAAGCTCCATTTTATGAACTTGAAGATGTTGTTAAAGATTTATCTTTCGCTCTTGAAGATCAAGAAAGACATGGGCAAAAATTACCTTTAATTGTATTGTTGGATAATGGTTCTACCGAAGAAGATATAACTGCTTTAATGCAAGCTAAAATATATGATATTGAAGTTGTTGTAATAGACCATCACTCTCCAGGTGAATTATTGACTGTAGATGAAAGAGATGGCGAAATCGTTGGCGCTACTGTAGCTGTTGATGAATATGTTGACACACACGTAAATCCATATCTTGTTGGTGGGGACTCACAACTTACAGCTGGAGCATTAGCCAGTGAAGTTGCCCATATTATAAACCCTGATGTTGAAAATTTGATTTCACATCTGCCTGCTGTAGCTGCTTTAGGAGATCATGCTGAATGTGGTGAAGTTTACCAATATCTTGAATTAGCTGGTAGAAAAGGTTTTGATAAAGAACATTTAGCAAAAATAGCTGAATGTGTTGATTTTGAAGCTTATTTCTTAAGATTTATGAATGGTAGAGGTATTATGGATACCATACTTGCTGTTGATAATTTGGATAAACATAAAAAAATGATTGAAGCATTATATTCCGAATATCAAAAGAGAGTTGATACTCAGCTTAGAGCAGCACTTCCAAATATTAAAAGAACTCAATTGGACAATGGTATTTACTTTAATATTATTGATGTTGAAAAATACGCTCATAAATTTACTTTCCCTGCTCCTGGAAAAACTTGTGGATTTGTTCATGATAAAATAGTTAAGGAATTAGGTGAAGACAAACCTATTGTTACATTAGGTCATGGTCCTGATTTTGGAGTATTTAGAGCTACTGATGCAGTTAATGAAAAATTCGGATTTAATGTCAATGATATTGTATCTGCAATGACTCAAAAAGTCCCACAGGCAGGTATTGATGGTGGAGGCCATGAATGTGCAGGTTCTATTAAATATATTGAAGGACTTGGCAGTGAAGTATTATCTGAAATAGTTGCTGAAATTCAATCATTAAAAAATAGTTAATTATATGGATGATTATGGCTTTAGAAAATTATTGTAAAAATTGCGGTCATAGAATACTTCAAAACGAACCTTACTGTCGAGGTTGTGGTGTTAAAACAATTTATTCTGGTAATAATGCTGAATATGTTTTTATACCTCCTATTTATGATGTTGGGTTTTTTAATTTTGATATTGATTTTTCACCATATATTGAAAGTAAAAGAAAAGATTTTAAATATGAAATTTGCTCCTGTGGATATCTTAATAGGTTAGATAATGAATTTTGTTATATGTGTGGAGCTAATCGTTCTCCGAGCAGATGGGAAAAAATAATTAATAAAAAAACTAAACCTGTTTTTTCAATAGATAATGTATTATGTGAATGTGGTGCTGTAAATTCCAAGGAAAATATATTCTGTGAAATGTGTGGCGCTCAATTAAAAGAAGAGCAGGTTTCTTTTGATAATTTTAGTAATTTTGATTTGGATTTTAATGATTCAATTTTCTGTTTTTGCGGTGAAGAAAACGAAAAATTTTCTCAATTTTGTAAAAATTGTGGTTATCCATTAGCTAATTATGGTAAATTAGATGATTTATCTATTTTATGTACTTGTTCTTTTATAAATGATGTAACTTCTGATTTTTGCGGACAATGTGGGGAGAATTTAAAAAAAGAGGATGTTAAAATTATTTGTGTTTGTGGTCATAAAAATTCAAGAAATTTAAATGCATGTGAAGTATGTGACAGACCTTTAAATCCTAAAAGAGTTTTAAAAACAAGAATTATCTGTTCATGTGGTCAAGTTTTGGATTGGGATAGTGAATTTTGTCTTAATTGTGGTAAAGATATTAAAAAAACAATAATGCGTAAAAATTCAATTAACAATACAATAAAAAGTATTAAAAAAGTTTTTAGATAAGGTGGGTTTTTTGAAATATTGTGATATTTGTGGATCAATTAATCTTAAAGAAAATAATTTCTGCATTCATTGTGGGTGTGAATTTGTATCTGAGAATATTTGCCCTCATTGTGGTGAAATCAATCAAAATAATGCATTATTTTGCATTAAATGTAATAATCAAATTAATCCATTAGCTATTGATAGTTTTGATACTTTATTTAGCGATTATAATAAAAATTTATTGTTAAATGCTCAAATTAGCGACATTGAATATAATGAGTTGTTATCTAATATTTTTATGCGTGCAGATTATATTGAAATTTATGGGGATTCAGTTAAAAATAAAATTCTAAACCTTGCAGGTATTTTTACACGTTGCATACCTAAATCAAGAGGTTATGAAAGAGGCTTTATTTTTGCTAATGGTATTTATTATGATGATCGTTTGGATGATTCAGTTCAGATTGCTACTATTATTCATGAATTAAGCCATTATTTGTTATCTTCCATTATTGAAAATTTACTGTGTAAGATTTTTAAAGTTAAATCATCTTCATGTCTTCAAAGTTTTGTATGGTATTTTTTAACTCTTCCTGAGTTTAAAATAATGAATGAGTATTGTGCACACACAGTTGAGGGCAGATTTATTCCATACGGTTATCAGAATTATGGGACTTTTAATGCATTGGTAAGTAGTGCTGTTATTGATGATGATTCATTAGATGATATGGTTATTTTTGGAAATACCTTTGCAAATGAAATTATTGTTTATTTGGAAAAATATATTGATGAAGAATTAAGAGAGGAAATAAAAATACAGTATCGTAAGGATTTATCTAAACCAACTTATGATTCAATTTTTAAAGAAACAAATGATTCATTACCTTTAAATCTTAAAAATAAAGTATTGATTAATATTTTATATAATGTCTTTGAAAGTGTTTCAAAAAGTAGTGATGATTTGGAAGAGTTAGAAAGTATTAAAGAGAGTATTGAGTCATAAAATAATTATTTCATTGATTTTTTATTATCATTTTCTTTAATATTTTCTAATACGTTTTTTCCAGTATCTGTCAATCGGTATAAGCGACCTTTTCGTGCTTCTTCATTTATACATTCTACTATTTCTTTACCTTTTAATTCACTTAGAACTTTTGAAATATGATTAGTTCTAATTCCACTGTCTCTTGCGATGTTTGTTGGTATTTTAACTTCATCACCAATTGACTTTAATGTTTTTTCACGATATTTAGAAATTTGAACATATGAAGTTAGTTTCAAAAGTTCATCATTTTCTTCGGACATATTATTAAAATATATTTTTTATAATATAAAATATTTTATAACACTTATGATACGATTATTGTATATTTTATCCACTTATTATTTTAATTCCGATAGATTATTATATATCTTGTGTTAAAAATGTAATTATATAAAGTTATCTGGAGGGTTTTGAGTAATATGAAATGTGACAATTGTGGTTTTGAAAATAAGGATAAGGCAAAATTTTGTACAAAATGTGGAAAACCTTTAAAAAATAGTGATTCTGGAAGTCCTCGGGGTAATAGTAATTCCAAACTCACAATAACAGTTTTAATTGCAGTTATTATTTTATTAGTTGGTGGTATTGGTTATTATGCAATAACTACTCATTATAATCCTTTTGCAAGTCATGATAATTATCAAGAGGATGTTAAATCTGATTCTAATAGTGTTGACTCATCAGATGATAGTAATGCTCAAACATCCGAATCTAAAGCTCAAGCAACTGAATCTAAATCATGGGAATCAATTGGCCATTATTCAGGTTCTGGTTCGGGTTCTAAATCTATCAAAGTTCCTGCAGGTAAAATTAAAGTAAAACTTTCTGCATATCCAATAAAAAATTATGCTACTAATCATTTATATGTATCCGGGTCAAATGGTCAATCTGG
>CADAAJ010000079.1 GCA_902785855.1 uncultured Methanobrevibacter sp.
AATACTGTTAAAAACAGATCAAATTCAATTAAAGACTCACAAATTACACAGAATTTATCTAAAAGAGTTCATGAAATCAGGAAATATTCTTTTGAAAACAGGTCTGAGTTATATAATCAAACTTTAGAATCATTTAAACGCAATGACATTGAAGTTAAGTTTGCCGAAACTTCAAAAGATGCTTTGGATATTATTGATGAATTATTAAATCAGTATGATGCTAAAGTCATTGCCAAATCCAAATCAAATACTTTAGGTGAAATTAATTTGAAAAATCACCTGGATATTGATGTTGTTGAAACAGATTTGGGTGACCGTATTTTACAACTTAAAAAAACGGATAATAAACCGACCCATCCAACCGGTCCTGCTTCACATTTGAACATTGAAGAAATTACTAAAATTGTTAATGAATCATTAAATGTTAATATTAATCCTGAACCTGAAGAAATATTGAGGGTTGTTAGAAAAGATGTGTTAGATAGGATAAAAGATGCAAGAGTAGGTATAAGTGGAGCGAATGTTATAGCATCTCAGGAGGGATCTGTTGTAATGGTGCATAATGAAGGTAATATTTCGATGGTTTCTCTTAAAGATTTGCATATAATAGTAGCCGGAATTGATAAAATTGTACCTACAATTGAAGATGCAATCTCTGTTGTAAAGTTGGAAACAATATTTGCTACTGGAAATTATGTGACTTCTTATATGAATGTAATATCCGGACCTTCCAAAACTGCTGATATTGAAAAAAAGCTTTTAAAAAATATGTATGGTGCTGAAAGAGTTGTTGTAATACTTCTTGACAATGGAAGAAGTGATGCTTTTGAAGAATGTTTATACTGTATTGGTTGTGGAAACTGTATAGTGCACTGTCCTGTTTATAATGCTGTTGGAAATGAATTTGGATTTAATAATTATCTTGGTGGACGTGGTGTTGCTTTATCAAAGTTTATTGAAGATGATGAAACTTGTTTTAATTCTGGTCTTTATATGTGTACTTTATGTGGATTATGTACACTTAATTGCCCATTATCTATTCCAACAAATGAAATACTTGAAAATATGAGAAAATTCTCTGCAGATATTGGATTTTATCCTAAAGCTCATGGTAAAATTAAAGATAATGTTAGCAGGAATGATTCTCCTTATTAGTTTTTTTTGATTTTAATTTTTGATGATGGAATTTTTTAAATAAATCAATAATATTATAAATAATAAAGAAGTAATATTATTATATTATAATATAATATTGGAGGAAATATATGCTTCTATTAATTAGTCCTATAAATCATGAAGAGGCTCTAGAATCTATTAAAGGTGGCGCAGATATTGTTGATGTAAAAAATCCTAAGGAAGGTTCTTTAGGTGCTAATTTCCCATGGGTTATTAAAGAAATTAGGGAATTAACTCCTGAAGACAAACTTGTAAGTGCTACTTTAGGTGATGTACCTTATAAACCAGGTACCGTTTCACTTGCAGCAATGGGTGCTCATGTTTCTGGTGCAGATTATATCAAAGTTGGTTTATATGGAACAAAAAATCATGACGAAGCGGTTGAAGTCATGGAAAATGTTGTTAAAACTGTAAAAGATATTAGTGAAGATACAATTATTGTGGCTGCAGGTTATGCTGATGCTCATCGTGTTGGTGCAGTTGATCCAATGGAAATTCCAAAAGTTGCTCGTGATGCAGGATGCGATTTAGCTATGCTTGATACAGCTGTTAAAGATGGTCATACATTATTTGACTATTTGGATTTGGATAAATTACAGGAGTTTGTTAGTGAAGCTCACGGATATGGCTTAAAAACAGCTCTTGCAGGTTCTGTTAAAAAAGACCAATTAAAACCTTTGCATGATATTGGATGTGATGTTGTAGGTATTAGAGGAGCTGCATGTGTTGGTGGAGATAGAAATACTGGTAAAATCCATCACTCTGCTGTAGCAGAACTTAAAGAATTATGTGATTCATTTTAATTAGGTGTTACTTATGTCATTTTCAAAAAAAGTCCAAGAAGCAAGAATGTCCTACACTTTCGATGATTTTCTTTTAACTCCTAATGCTAGTTATGTTGAACCTAAAGATATTGATACAACTATTGAATTAGGTAAAGGAATCAAATTAAACATCCCTGTTTTAAGCGCAGCTATGGATACTGTTACCGAAGCAGACCTTGCAATAGCTATGGCACAGGAAGGTGGTGTAGGTGTAATTCATAGAAATATTACACAAGAACGTCAGGTTGAAGAAGTTAAAAGGGTTAAATCAGCAGAAGATTTAACAATTAGTGATGTTGTAACTATTACTCAAGAGTCTACCATTGCTGAAGTTCAGGCTAAAATGCGTGATGAATCAATTAGTGGACTTCCTGTTGTTGATGGTGATGAAATTACTGGAATAATTTCTAAAAGGGATATTAGACCAGTTTTAAAATCAGAACCTGATAAAACAGTTAAAGATATCATGACCTCTGATGTTGTAGTTGTAGAAGAAGGTGTTTCTGCTGAAGAAGCATTAAACATTGCATATGAAAATAAAGTAGAAAGACTTCCAGTTGTTCGTGATGGTAAATTAGTTGGTATTATAACTATTAAAGATATTTTAAACAGATCTCAATATCCTAATGCAGCACGTGATGATGATGGAAACTTTTTGGTTGCAGCTGCATGTGGGCCATTTGATTTAGATAGGGCTATGGCACTTGATGAAGCCGGTGCAGATATTATTTCTATTGACTGTGCTCATGCTCATAACATGAATGTAGTTAAATTTACACAAACTATTAAAGATAATATTGATGCAGAATTGTGTGTTGGTAATATTGCAACTGCTCAGGCTGCTGAAGATTTAATATCTATGGGTGTAGATGCACTTAAAGTAGGTATTGGTCCGGGTTCAATGTGTACTACACGTATTGTAGCAGGTGTTGGAGTACCACAACTTACAGCTATTTCTGATGTTGCTGATGCTGCTCATGATGCAGGTATTCCTGTTATTGCTGATGGTGGTATAAGATATTCCGGTGATGTTGCTAAAGCTATTGGTGCTGGTGCAGATGCAGTAATGCTTGGTAATTTACTTGCTGCTTCTCTTGAAGCACCTGGTGATATTGTTGTTATGAATGGTAAACAATATAAAAAATACCGTGGAATGGGTTCAATGGGTGCTATGACCAGTGAATTTGATGGTGGAGCTGACAGATACTTCCAGGGTCAAAAAAGTAAGATGAATCACACTAAATATGTTCCTGAAGGAATTGAAGGTGCTGTTCCATATAAAGGTACTGTTGCTGAAATCTTATTCCAGCTTGTTGGTGGTTTAAAGTCATCAATGGGTTATTGTGGTGCTGAAAATATTGAGGCAATGAAACAAAAGGCAAATTTCGTTAGAATTACAAGCAGTGGTATAAAAGAATCACATCCTCATGATTTGTTAATTACTAATGAAAGTCCAAATTATCCAACTCTCGATTAGTTGGATAATATTTTTTTTATTCATCTATTTTTTTCTGAATTTGATTTAGATTTTCATTGAATAGGTGATTTTAACCAAACATTTAAATATTAGTTAATATAATATTATTACATTAGATAATTTTATGATTATTTTATATAATCTATGTAAATTAAAGTAATTTACATTTATTTAAATTTTATTATTAAGGAGATAATTTAAATGGCAAGAACTAAAAAAGTGGGTATTACAGGTAGGTTCGGTGCAAGATACGGAAGAAAAGCAAAAAGATCTGTTAAAATCATTGAAGAAAACATGAAAAAAAATCATGTTTGCCCTAAATGTGATAGACCATATGTAAAAAGACAAGCTGCTGGAATTTGGAAATGTAGAAAATGCGGTGCAGTATTTACCGGAGGAGCTTACGTTCCTGAAACTCCTATGGCAAGATCTGCAGCTCGTAATATAAGAGACATTATTGTGGAGGAATAAGCCTTGTATAGGTGTCCACGTTGTGGAGCAGAAGTAGATCATAAAAGCTACATGGAAAATAAATGTCCTAAATGTAGATACAGGATCTTATTTAAAAATGTTCCTGAAGTAACTAGAATAATAAAAGCAAGATAAATATCTTCTTTTACTAAATTTTTTTTCACTATTTTTGATTTAAATGTTAATTTCAACTTCTAGAAAGCCTTCTCAAAAAACTAGGAAGTTTTGTAAAAATTTGGCTCATGCTACTGGTTCTGAATCTGTTAATAGAGGAAAAATGAACATGCGTGAACTTTTATTGAAGGCACTAGAATTGGATCAATACAATTTAGCTATTGTTAATGAAATTAAAGGAAATCCAAGTAAAATTACATTTTATTCAAATAAGGGAGAAATTTTACTTACCATTCTCGTTGGAGTTACTCTTGATAATGAAAGATTAAATATTGCTCCGTCAAAATTAAAAATAGTTTCAGATGTATGTGAACTTAATGTTTTAAGTGATATTTTGGATTTGGATTTAGTAGAAGATGCACAAGATAATTATATTTTAATTTCTAAAAGTGAAGACTCACTTGGAAAAATTAATTTTATCAATAAATTTGGAGATAAAATTAAATTCCAAATTAGTGTTAAAAAGATTTTAGAGGTTTCAAATGATTGATGAAAGTCCTCTTGAATCTGTTAAAAGTAATATAGCTATTGAATTTGAAAATAATAATCAGGCTAAAATTGTTTATGAGTCTATAATTTTGGAATTTGATACTGCTCCCGATTTCAGATCATCTATGGATATTAAATTAGATGATTCAAAAATTATTATTGATATTCATGCAGAAGATTCTACATCATTTAGAGCTTCTGTTAACTCAGCAATTAAATGGGTTAAATTAGCTTTAGAAATAAATAATTTAACTAATTAATAATTAAAATAAAATTTAGGTGATAATATGGAGATTCCTGAAAATATTCAACAACAATTAAATCAGTTTCAACAATTACAACAACAAGCTCAAGCTGTAACTATGCAAGTTCAGAATGTTGAAGTACAAATTCAAGAAACTGAAAAAGCTTTAGAAGAACTTAAAAAAACTGATGAAAATACTGAAGTATTCAAACAAGCTGGTACTTTACTTATTAAAGTAGAATACAATGATGCGTTATCTGAAATGGAAGATAAATTAGAAACTTTAGAGTTAAGAAAACAAACTATGGCTCGTCAAGAAGAAAGAGTCATGAAAAAACTCGAAGAAATGCAATCTTCTATTCAAAATGCAATGCAAGGTGCAAGCCAATAGGCTTTTTTCCTTTTTTCTTTTTTTAGATTTTTATGTCCAAACTTAAAGTTTTAACTCAAAATGATTTAGCTAGAATTTCTGATGATTTTGGTGAAATTCTTGAAAATGAAGTTTCAAAATCTCTTCCTGCTAAGGAAATTGAAGACTTAGATTTAGATATTGTTCTTAATTATGATAATGAACAATTAGACGTTGATGTTGATGTTGGCGTTTTATTTGATGAGTTATCAGAAATTACTCAAGATCAAATTATGCAAGCTATTGATGAAGCTTATTTGAAATTTGATTCATATATTGATGATAATTTTAGAGTTTAATTATTTTTTTTAAAATTTGATGTATTACTTTTTTTATTTTATTTATTATTTAAGTAATACTTTTTTACAAAAAAGTATTTATATTATTAAATTAAACTATAATATAAGTTTGAAGTAATTTCAATAGCTTAGCATATTAAGGACAAAACACATAATACTATCTTTCAAATTTTCCCTCTTCTTTACTTCAAACTTCTATTTATTTTCTTTTTTCATACTCACAAAAAATAGTTAAATATATTATCAAAAAATAGTTAAATATATTATCAAAAAATAGTTAAATATATTATCAAAAAATAGTTAAATATATTATCAAAAAATAGTTAAATATATTGGTTAAATAATATGGTGGGAGGTCATTCGATGGAATATATGAAGAGGTATTTGGATGATGAATTGGAGCAATGGTTGAATATTATTGGTGCTGTACTTATTGTTGGTCCTAAATGGGTAGGTAAAACAACTACTGCTGAACAATATGCTAAAAGTATTTTAAAACTTCAAGATATTGATAGACAAGAAGAATACCAGATGTGGTTAGATATTAAACCTTCTAAATTATTGGAAGGTGAAAAACCTAGATTAATTGATGAATGGCAGATGGCACCAATTTTGTGGGATGGAGTTAGAAATAGTGTTGATGAATTGCAAGGTAAAGGTTTGTATATCTTAACAGGTTCTACAGTAATAGATGAGTCTAAAATTATGCATTCAGGAACTGGTAGAATTTGTAGACTTCTTATGAGGCCTATGAGTTTATATGAAAGTTGCGAATCAAATGGAAAAATTTCTATTGAGAAATTATTTGATAATCCTAATATGGATATTGATGGAATTGAATCTAACTTAACAATGGATGATTTAATTTTTGCGGCTTGTCGTGGAGGTTGGCCTGATTCTATAAACAAAAAAAATTATAAAGATAAGTTATTAATTGTTTTTAATTATTTAGATAATATATGTGAAAGTGATATTTCTAATGTTGATGGTGTTAAACGTGATCCAGATAGAGTAAGAATTATTTTAAAAGCTATTGCTAGGAATAATTCTACTTTAGCTAAAGATACTACAATAATGTCTGATATTTCTGCTAATTTTGGAGATATTAGTAAACCTACTTATTATTCGTATATAGATTCCTTAAAACGTTTATTTGTTCTTGAAGATTTAAGGGGTTGGGCTCCAAATATCAGATCAAAATCTTCAATGAGATCTGGAAATAAAAAAGTATTTATTGATCCTTCAATTGCTGTTGCCGCTTTAGATATGGGTCCTGAAGCATTTAACACTATTGATGGTTTAAAAACTTTTGGTTTCATTTTTGAAAATTTGTGTATTCGTGATTTAAGTATATATACATCTAAATTAGGTGGTTCAATATCATATTATCATGATAATTCTGATATTGAGGTAGATTGTGTTGTACATCTCAAGGATGGAAGATACGCTTTAATTGAATGTAAGTTAGGAAAAACAAAAATTGATGAAGGTGCTCAAAATTTATTAAAAGTAAAAAAACTGATTGATACTAATGGTAAAGTTAGAAAGCCTAGTTTTTTAGCGGTTTTAACAGGGGGAGATATAGCATATACAAGAAAAGATGGGGTTAAAGTTATTCCAATTGGTTGTTTAAAATAGATTTTTGATTTAAATATTGTATTTGTTTATAATTATTTTTCTTTTAATTTTCAGATTACTTTCAGTTATTTGACAAATGTTTTCTAAAATATACAGAAATCTAAAGATTGGAGTTTTACTCTTATTTTTATTAAAAAAATCTTTTATTATTGTTGATTTTATTTTTTTATCAATTATACTTTATCAATCTAATTTTATCAATTTTTAATTTCTGTATTGGCTTTATAAAATCCAATTTCATATT
>CADAAJ010000080.1 GCA_902785855.1 uncultured Methanobrevibacter sp.
CCTTACTGTAAGACCATAATTGAAGATTCTGAAACTGTATATTGTCCTGAATGTGGAAAATCAATACAAATAGATAAACAATCATTTAAAGGTATTCAAAACACCATAAATATTAAAAAATTAGTTATATATACTGGAATTTCAATTATTATATCTGTAATACTTTCATTAGTATTTTCATATATATTTGGAATGGTAAAAACTTCAGATTATTATCCAATCGGATTTTTCATAAGTATTTTAATTGCTGTAGGTATATTTGGATCATTTAAAGATATAATCAACGGTGGTATTTTAGGATTAATTACTGGATTAGTCGTAGGATTATTAAGTACATTTATTGTAGAACTTTCATCAGGATTTGCATTCAGTTACTACATGCTTTTAGGATTTGGTCCTGTAATATTTACAATATTTGGATTAATCATCGGAATGATATCCTCAGCATTATTAAGAAATAAAATAAAAAATAGAATAGATGTTGAAAAATAGCTATATGTTAGCTATTTTTTAAATTTATTTTCATCTAATTTTTTAACAACTTTAGCTGGAATTCCAACAGCAACTTCAAAGTCACCAACATCTTTTGTAACAATTGCACCAGCACCAACAATAGCATTTTTTCCAATAGTAACACCAGGCAATATGCTAGCTCCAGCTCCAATCCATGCTCCTTTTTTAATATGAATTGGTTTACAGGTTAAAATTTGTCTTTCATATTCATCATGATTATTGGATAGTAATTGAACATTGGCTGCAATAAGAACATCATCTTCTATAGTAATGCCACCACGAGCCATTAATAAAGAGTTAGAGTTAATATATACATTATTTCCGATTTTTAACATGTCAATAGCTGCACCTGCAACAGGAGCCATGACAAAAGAATCTTCTCCAATATCGAATAGCTCATTCATTACTTCCATATACTCATCAGATCTTGGTAATGTATGATTTAATTTAAAAATCAATTCAGTTTCTTTATTAGTTTTAATAACATCTTCAGGAGTAAATTCCTCCATATTAACTCTTTCAAAATCCATTATTCATCCCCCAATCTTGTTTTAAATGAATTAGCATGGGCAAAAAATCCTTCATATTCAGCAATCGGAACAGAAGTTTTTGATAATAATTTAAGACCGTCTTTAGTAAGTCTTTGTACAGTGGGTTTTTTAATAAAATCTGTTGTAGATAATCCGGAATACATTTTAGCTCCTCCACCTGTTGGTAAAACATGATTAGTACCTGATCCATAATCACCTGCAGCAACAGGAGAGAAATGACCTAAAAATATAGAGCCTGCATTTTTAATTTGTGATAATGTTTTATCATCATCTGCAGTAGATATGATTAAATGTTCAGGAGCATATTCATTAGTAACATAAATTGCTTCGTCTAATGTGTTTGTGATAATAATTTTTCCACTTTTAGATAATGATTCTTCAATAATTTCACGCCTAGGAGCTTCTTTAGTTAATTCTTCAACATATTTTAAGGTTTCATTAGCTATTTTTTCTGAGTCAGTTACTAAAAAACATGAAGCATTAGGATCATGTTCCGCCTGAGCTAAAATATCAGTTGCAAGGTATTTTGGTATAGCTGTATCATCTGCTAAAATTAAAACTTCGGATGGACCTGCAGGAAATTCAATATCCACTTGACCATATACTAGTTTTTTAGCAGCAGTGACAAAAATATTACCCGGTCCTACAATTTTTTCAACTTGAGGAATTGACTCAGTTCCATAAGCAAGTGCACCAATAGCTTGTGAGCCACCTACTTTATAAATTTCATCAGCACCTGCAATATCTGCAGCAACTAAAATTGCATCCAATATACTTCCATCTTTTTGTGGAGGTGTTACACATATAACTTTTTCAACACCTGCAATTTTAGCCGGAATAACAGTCATCAATATTGAAGAAGGATAAGCAGCACGGCCTCCGGGAATATAACAGCCTGCAGAATTAATCGGCCTTACAATTTGACCTGCATTAATACCCGGATGAACTTCAATTTCCCATTCCTCTGGAATTTGTTTTTTATGGAATTTTTCAATATTGCTGGCAGCCTGTTTTAATGCAGTTAAAAGAGAATCATCTAATGTCTCATATGCTTTTTTAATTTCCAAATCAGAAACTTTTAATTCATCTATTAAAACACCATCAAATTTTTCAGTATATGCTTTAACTGCATCATCACCATTTTCTTTAATATCCTTTAATATATCTGAAACAATATCCAAAACATTATTAACATCCTCTTCGGAACGTTTAATAGTTTGAGATAAATCTATTTCGGAATATTTCAATACATCCATTTTAACACTACCTTAAAATAGCACCAGTATCTGCTGAGTGAACTAATTTTTGATATATAGCTAACCATCCTGTAACATCACTTTTTGGATGTTTAACTTCTTTTAATCTTTTAGATATTTCTTCATCAGATAATTCAACATTTATTAATCTATTTTCAATATCAATTTCAATTATATCTCCATTTTGAATAGCAGCAATAGGACCATCTTCTCTTGCTTCAGGAGATACATGTCCTATACATGGTCCACGTGTACCACCAGAAAATCTGCCGTCTGTTATTAATCCAACATCTTTAATGTTCATTCCTGCTAATGCTGAAGTTGGATTTAACATTTCACGCATTCCAGGACCACCCTTAGGACCTTCATATCTAATTACTACAATATCTCCTTCTGAAATTTCATGATTAAAAATAGCCTGTGTTACACTTTCTTCAGAATCATATACTTTAGCAGGTCCTTTAAGATGCATTAAATGATCAGCAACTGCTCCTTTTTTTACAACACTTCCATTTGGAGCTAAATTACCTTTTAAAATAGCAATTCCACCATCAGAATGAACCGGATTATCTAATGTGTGAATAACATCTGTATTTTTATTTTCAACATTTTTGAGGTTTTCTGCAATAGTTTTACCTGTTACAGTTAACTGATTAGTATCAATTTTATCTCCTAATGTTTTAAGAACAGCCTGAATACCACCTGCAAGATGTAAATCCATCATAGAATCTTCACCTGCTGGAGATATAAGAGCAATATGAGGAACATTTCGAGAAATTTGGTCAAATAACTCTAAATCTACATTTAAATTTTCAACTTCACTAGCCATAGCAGGAATATGAAGTGCAGTATTTGAAGATCCTCCTAAAGCCATATCAACTGCAATAGCATTGTTAAAAGATTCCTGTGTTAAAATATCTGAGGGTTTAATATCCTCTTCAACAAGTTTTATAATTTGACGACCGGATTTGAATGCAATCTGATTATTTTCTTCAGTCCTTGCATGAGTAGTTGCACAAGTTGGAAGAGATAAACCAAGAGTTTCTGAAATACATGCCATTGTATTAGCTGTAAATAAACCGGAACAGCTTCCAGCTCCCGGACATGCACATTTTTCAAGCTCATAAACTTCATCTTCAGATAATCTGCCTGCAGAATGAGCTCCAACAGCTTCAAATACGGTGATTAAATCAGCAGGTTTTCCTTTATATTCACCAGACGCCATAGGTCCTCCAGTAACAACAATTGAAGGTATGTTAACACGTGCTGCACCCATAATCATTCCAGGGACAACCTTATCACAACTAGGAATTAAAACAAGACCATCAAAAGCATGACCTTTAGTCATTGATTCTACAGTAGCTGCAATAATTTCTCTTGAAGGTAGTGAATACTTCATTCCTTCATGATTCATACTAATACCATCACAAACTGCCATAGTATCAAATTCAAATGGAATACCTCCAGCAGCAATAATTCCTTCTTTAACAAATTCAACTAACTCTCTTAGATGAATATGTCCAGGAACAATATCTGTAAAACTATTAGCAATTCCAATAAAAGGTTTATCAAAATCATCATCTTTAAGACCACACGCTCTTAAAAGAGACCTGTGAGGTGCTCTTTGAATTCCTTTTTTAATATTATCACTATTCATTTAATCACACAAATTATTTAATCAATATTATATATTTCACTAATAAGTATTATAATATTTGTATGTATGTGTGGAAAAATGAGCAAAAAAAAATAAAAATAATAGATGAATTAACATCTATTTTTTAACAACAGCGGATTTTTTAACTGTTTGATTTGAATATTTAGCTTTATAAGGAGTTTTTTTACCTACTTTTAACTTATTAAGAACAGAATTCTTAATTTTTAATTTAGCAATACCTTTTGAGTTAGTCTTAACTTTATAAATCTTATCATTGAACTTAAATGTAACAATTTCGCCTTTTGCAGGTTTATCATTAATTTTTAAAATTGCAGTTAAAACTAACTTTCCGCTAGATTTTTTAACTTTAACAGATTTTAAAACTAAAGAAACTTTAATTTTTTGGCCTGTAGAAGGATTATAAAATTCCTTAGAGGTATTATCATTAGATATATTATTTACTGGATTATAAGTAGAGGTATTAGTAGCATTTTGTGAATTATTGCCATCATTTACAGCTTCTTTAACCGTTATATTAAATAATTTATAGAAAAGTATTGGAGATTCTTCATACCAAGATTTACTTACAGATTTAATGATAACTTCATGAGATCCTACAGCCAAATTAGGGATTGTAACATTTAGCTTATCTGGAAGAAGATAAGTATCCATAATTAATTGACCATCAAGGAAAAAATTATAATAAACAGGCCCTTCAGTATAATAATTAAATATATTAAATCTAGCTGATTCACCATTAATTAATTCTGTTTTACCAACAATTTTAAATAAATCAGATGAATTAACATATTCCACAAAGAAATAATCCCAGATGGTAATCTTTCCAGTGAATTTAAAATAGAATTCATCAAGAACTGCTGAACATCTAGGTAATTTTATTTTAGCAATACCATTTGAAATGCTCACATTAGTTTCAAATCCTTTTGTAAATTCCGGATTTAAATCTCCTTCACCATATGACCACTTAACAAAAACTGAACCTAATTCATGAGATGGAACTTGAACAATAAAAAATGTTTCCTCTTCCCCAATGATAAAATAGTCCGGTTTCTTTATTATAGGCTCTACATAAAGTGTACGATTGATAGATCTTTTATTAAAAATTGAATCTCCTTCATAATTTATAACAATACGATTATTTCCTAAACTTAATTTATCATAATCAAATTTTAATCTAATCAATTCACTTACATTAAATCTTCCATAAAATTCATTATTAATATCTAAATTAACAAAACCAGTAGCGTTTAGTGGTAAATAAATCTCAATAGCATAATCATTATCTATTTTATAAGTACGTGCATCAAATATATATGCAAAATCAACAACAGTGGTTTTTTCAAAAGGATTATAATTAGAATCTCCACTATATTTAAATGTTAAATTATGTAAACCGAAAGAAGGTACGTTTTTTAACTCATTTGCAAAAATAATTGAATCAAATTGAATTTGTTTATTATAAACTTCTTCACCATCAATATCTAAAGTAATATTTCCAGAAGCACCGGCTACATAATCAACCTGAATAATATCAGGATGAGAAGAATCTAAATAAACTTTATCTTTAATTGTAATATAAGTTTCAATAGATTCTTTTGATTCCTCTTTAATTATCTCTTTTTCAGCATCAATAGTCATTTTTTCATTTATTTCTGGAGTTTTTAAGTTTGTGTCTGAGATGTTTTCTGCTGCACTAACTGCTCCGATTGAAATTATAGCAAGTAATATTAAACTAATTATAATTAATTTTTTAAACATTAAACAACTCCCCGTTTATTCTTTTCTACGCAATGTAACAATACCTGATAAAATCATTATCATAAATAAAACAAATATTGGATTACCAGTTGCATTTTCTGTATTAATTTTATTTTCATGAGTTGGACTTGAATATATAGAAGAAGAATTTGTTACTTGATTATCTTCTTTATCTGGAACATATACATCTTCATTTTCTTCATAAAATGCTTCGTCTGTTATATTAATCGGAGTTGTAACATTTTCATTGGTTTCATTAAGTGGAGTTGTGTTGTTTTCTGTTTTTGGAATTCTATTTGTTAAATTCCAAAATACTTTTAATCCACCATCAACAGGGCAAGTAAAATATTTTACAAAAGAAGATCCTATCACCTGAACATTAGAAGGAGTATTAATTTCACGAACAATATACTCACCAGCATCTCCCAAATACCAATGATTAGTACCATTCAGCCTAGCAGATGAAAAAGTTAAATTTTTAAACACATAAGTCCAATTATTTTCCTTAGTAAGTTTAACAGTTTTAATAATTTTATATGAAGTTAAAACACCATTAATATCTGGTAAAATAACAATGTCTCCAACCGCATCAGCTAAAAAATCTAAATCATTATTATCAGAATAACTAGATTTACATTTAGGTGGACATAATTCAGGAACAGGTGGATTTTCATTATTAGGATTTAATTTTTTTAATAATTGTATTTCAATTTCATTAATAGAACCAGAATAATTTCCTTCCCAGTACTTTTTAACAATAAAAGAATTATTATCCGATTTTGGCGGTTCTTGTTGTTGCTGTTGTTGTTGATCCAGCTTATTTTCAGGGTTTATTTTAGCCAATCCATTATTTGAAGAATCAGATTTTAATAAAACATCGTTAGAATTCTCAACATGCTTGTACGTATTATCATTTATACTTGATAAATCAATAGACTTATCTGAAGTACTTTTAATTAAATCATTAGTTGTATTAGCTGCACAAACAGCACTAACAGAACTAATAATAAATAAAACTAATATTAAAAATAAAATTTTTCTCATAATTTTCCTCATTAAAAAAAAATAGAAATAGATGAATTAACATCTATTTTTTAACAATAGCCACTTTTTTAACAGATTTATCTGCATAAATTACTTTATATGAAATCTTTTTACCTACTTTTAATTTTTGAAGAATAGAGTTTTTAATAGGTAATTTAGCAACTCCTTTAGAGTTAGTTTTAACTTTATATGTTTTACCATTGAATTTGAATTTAACTACTTTAGATTTAGCAATTTTATCATTGATTTTTAAAGTAGCAGTTAAAACTAAGTTTCTAGCAGATCTTTTGACTTTAACAGATTTCAAAGATAAAGAAATTTTATTGTTAGTAGGGTTAATTACTGAAGAAGAATTACTATTATCATTTGAAGTAGAATTATTATTTAACACTTCATGATTAGTAGAATTATTATCTGAACCATTTCCATCTACAACATCATTCACAGCACTTTCATTTTTATTAACAGTGATGTAAAAAATATGATAGAAATTAAAGCTATTATAATAAT
>CADAAJ010000081.1 GCA_902785855.1 uncultured Methanobrevibacter sp.
ATTTAAATTAATAAATATTGTGCCATTATTTAACAATAATCTATAAAATAAAAATTTTTTAAAAATTAAAATATCATTAGTAGAATAAAAATGTTTAGATAAATTATTAATCTGTGAAATAAAATTATTAGTCCATATTTTAAGATCTTCAATAGTTTTATTTGTTAATATATCACTAGAAATTGGTATTTTACTAATAATATATAAAATATCATAATCATAATCTAATTCTTCAAATTGTGAATCATAAATAATATTAGTAATTATTTCATCAGAAATATTATCAGATAATTCAAATATTTTTTGCTATAAATTAAAAAAATCTAAAAAATCAATCATTAATATAATCCTCCTATTTAATATTTTCTATATTTTTATAAAAATATAAATAATTCTTTTAATAAAATATAACCAATGAATAAAAAATAAAGGGATAGTTCATAAAGAACTATCCCTTATTTTTCTAAATACTCTATTAGTTACCGTAATAACATCATCGCCATATGTACTAAATATATCCGCTAATAATTCTTCCTAATCATAACTTAACTTAACACCATAACTAAACATGGCTGCATGAGTTATCTCATGACATAACACTTTTTTAAATTTCTACCATCCTAATCCCTATGCTATATAAATAACTTTCTAATCGTTATCACAACATCCAAGCGTAAAAATTCCAGAAGTAGTTAATAACATAGGGTGTGTAGGCGGCACATGAACTACCTGCCAGAAGATTCCATTCATGACAAAATCAATCATTTATTTACTTTGCTTGCCAATGCTTGTAATTTACTGGATAAAATCTATTTTTCCTCTGGTGTAGAATCTTTAATCATTTCAACCATATCATCACTTAAATCCTTAACATAAGTTTCTAAGTCTTTCATTGATTGAACATCACTCTAATTTTTATGCTTGCCTTCCATATACATGCGGCGAGACATATTGCTTTTACCATCTTCATATAAATGACCATCACGCCACTTATCATCGCGCATCATGTAAGGAGCATATTCCATATAAGGAACATACTATTTTACATGGTCTGGATTTTCCATATAATAATTAATATTTGTATTTTTCTTCTCTTCTTTACTTTCTTCCATAGCCTGAGTAATAGCGCAATAATACATTGCTTCTTCAAGATCTTTTATCATATCAATAACTTCGCCAAGTTCTTTAGCATTAGTCTTTTTTAAATCTCCACATTGGCTTTCAACTTGACTAACTAAACATTGTTTAATACTTTTTAAATGTTCCATTACGCAACCCTCTCAATAGTCATACTAATATTCTATACATCTACTGAAGTAGTACCAATATTTGCTAAAGAAATCTATGTGCAGCATCCAGCTGGAACATCAATAAATGTAGATGCTGCGACATTATTAAATTCTTCAACAGCGGCAGGAGTTGTCATAGTGAGTGAACTAGCTACGCCTTCTCCATTAATACGCACTGCTAATTGAGTAGGAGCAACAGTTGCTCCAGTAGAAAGAGCAACATTACCATGATATGATATTCTAAATCTTGCGCGGAGTTGAGGGCCAAGACCACGAAGAGTAATGAGTCCCGAACCAGCTCTCCAAATTATAGATGGAGAGTTTGAAGAAAGTGCAGTTTGAAATAATATTGAATTATTTACTTCAACAGTCTGAAGTTCGTTTGCCATAACTTCCATTCTTATTCTCTCCTTTTAATTATGCTACGATATTACCAGCGGCTCCATAAAAACTATTATAACCATAATAGCCAGTATAAGGATTTGCTACAATATATGCTGGATTAGCAACTGGACGAAGTTGTGAAATAAGATAAGCATTTTGCTCACTTTGAGAAATCTGCCCTTTAAGGGCCTGATTTTCACTAGTAAGAGCACTAATACGGTCTTGAACTAAGAAGTCAAGAATCTGACGAGTATTATTATTGGCATTATCAATAATATCACGAGCACCAGTTGTAATAGCAGCACGATCAGCGCATGCTTCAGTAGCAAGATTATAATTTAATTGTGCGAAACTACTGGAGATATTCTGATCGGTTTGACAATTTGCTAACTATTGAGCAGCTTGCATATTAGATAATTGCTGAGAAAGACCAAAAGTGTTCTACATATTTGCAATAGTATCAGCATTAATTGCCTAAGTAATAGAATTAGTATTCTGTAAATTCTACATACCCATATTACAAATATCACTTTGGATTGCACTAGTGCCAGAAGCAATAGCAGATGTGACATTGCCGAATCCGGTTAAAAGACTAGTATTAAGGTCATAGAGGCGATTAGCATTGCCACTATCAACATTGTAGAGATAAGGAGCTGCGGAGTTGCCTCCATTGCCACCCCATCCTCCATTACCCCATCCACCCCAAGCAAAGAGGAAGAGAAGGATAATCCACCAGCCATTATTGCCACCAAAGAATCCATCATTGGCGCCACCAGTTGCGGCTGCGATGTCGGCTAAAGAATAACCACTTTCATTGTTAAACATAGGACTTTGTCCTCCTTAAAGATATATTTTTACAGCCCTAAAGATTGTTTAAAGGCAGTAAATTCTTTATCAAAGTCCAATCCCTTTTGAGCGCACATATTACGAGCAATTTTTTCAATGCCCTATGCGTCATGAGATTGAGCCAGTTTAAGGAGGTTTTGGCCCATCGGTGATGATTGAGTTTGAAGAAAATTCATTATTAATTGCTAAGGATTTTGGCCACTTCTGGCCAACTACATCATCTGTTGAATAGGATTGTTCATTAAAATACCTCCTTATATGTTTGAGGTTCAGAAGGTACAGATTGTTGTGGTGTAAATTTTTGAATTAATGAATTAAGAGCTTGTTCAAATTCTGTACGAGTTACATAATCTCCTGGTTGTGGTGATTCAGGGATTGGTTTTAACTCATACATATTTAACACAGCAATACCTTCTGCATTAATTTGTTTTGTATAAATCTTCTTATTTGCTACATCAGGGAAGAAGAATATACTACCATCGAAATCAACAGATGCAACTTTGGCTTCTTCATATGAAGAAACAGGATATCCTTTTAATGAAAACGGTATATTCTATTGCTTAAATGGAGAAGCCATTGTTGGCTATTGTGGGTAATAATTATACATATATAACCTCTCTTTTACTAAAAAATTAGAAAAGTTTTTTAAATTTTTCTTTTCCATTCTTATATAAAAATTTTAGTAAGAAGTTTTAAATATGTGGCCCAAAAAATTTTAAAAAAATTTTTTTAAAATTGACAATAAAAAATTTTTTTGTTATAATAATATTAGTTTAAACTAAAAAGGAGAAAATTATGGTTGTAGAGATAGAAATTCCAGAATCTGTTGTAACTTTTATAATGCGTTTAAATACAGATTATAAAGGATATCAAGAAATTATTAAATATATTTTAACTCATCCAAAATTAACAATTTCTGAAAAATAGTTTAATGATTATTAGAAATAGTATTTAAATGCGGCATATGCATTTGAATTAGCAAAACAAGAAATTGAAAAAAAATATATAGATGATTTATATCCCGATAAAATATCTTGGACATTAAATTACAAAAATAATATTTTAGAGGTTAAAATAAAAGATGAAAATTCCTAAACCTACTCCTTCATATCATGAATGTATATCAAAAATGTATCAAACATCTTAGAGATAGATAGATCCATTAAATGTAATTCGTGTCCCATCTGTTACTTTTTAGGTAACTGATGCCTGTAATTTAAATTGTTCTTATTGCTATTAGATTAATAAAAGTAAACATAAAATGCCATTTTCTATAGCTAAATAGTTTATTGATTTATTATTAGAAAATAATGAACTTACAGCTCAATATCTTGATACAAGTCAATGTTATGGAATAGCTTTAGAATTTATCGGCGGTGAACCATTTTTAGAAGTTGAATTAATTGATCAAATTTTAGAATATTTTCAAGAAGCTACTATAAAAGCTAATCATATGTGGGCACGAAATTGGAAAATAAGTATAAGTTCTAATGGAACATTATATTTTAATGATAATGTCCAAAATTTTATTAAAAAATATTTTGATCGTTTATCTTTTAATATTTCTATTGATGGAAATAAAAAATTGCATGATACTTGTAGAGTATTCCCTGACGGATCTGGAAGTTATGATTTAGCTAGCGCAGCTGCCTATGATTATATATATAATTTGCATGGATATATGGGTAGTAAAATTACATTATCTCCAGAAAATATTTAGTATACTTGTGAAGCAATAAAGGATTTTATTGATTTTGGATACCAAGAAATTTATGCTAATTGTATTTTTGAAGAAGGCTGGACAATTGATCATGCTATTATTTATTATAATTAGTTAAAATAGCTTGGAGATTTTTTTATTGATAATAATTTAGAAGAAACTATCTATTGCTCATTATTTAGGAGTCATAGTTTTGTTCCAAAATTATTACAAGATGATACAAATTGGTGTGGCGGAAATGGAAAAATGCTTGCTGTAGATTATAAAGGCGATATTTATCCATGTTTACGATATATGGAATCTTCATTAGGAGATAGTGTTCCCCCAATTATTATTGGAAATGTTAAAGATGGTTTTATGCCAACAGAAAAAGAAAAACAATGTGTAAAATGTTTAAAACAAATCACACGTTTATCATAGTCTACAGAAGAATGTATTAATTGTCCTATTGCAACAGGATGCGCCTGGTGTTAGGCATATAATTATCAATATTATGGGAATTTTAATCATCGAACTACTTTTATATGTGATATGCATAAAGCTAGTGCATTAGCAAATGCATATTATTGGAATAAATGTTATATTAAACATGGTGATTAGAATCGTATGCATTTATATTTACCAGAAGAAGAAGCATTAAGATTTATTTCAAAACAAGAATATGAAGAAATAAAAAAAATGGAACTTTTATAATTATATTATAAAAGTTCCATTTTTTTTATTAACTATTATAAGAAATTTTATTTAATATTAATTGCATTGAATCTTTTTTATTTGCATTCTACTATGATATTTTTAATTGAGATTTAATAGTATCCATATTATTCTATAATGCAACGGCGCTCATAGAATATATACGTAAAAGAACAATACGTAAACATTCTTTTGCTAACCAAGAACTACTATTTTCATCAAAAGATTTTGATAATATATTAGTAATATCATCAATATAATCTGATACAGTATTCTAATTTATATAAGTTGTAGCATTATCAAAAAGAATTCTATAGAAGTAATAAGTCTCAAATAATATTATTTCATCTTCTGTATAGGTATGTTTTGATAAATTACTTATCTATGTAATAAAATTGTTTACCCATATTTTAATATCATCAGCTGTTTTATTCATTACTAAAGCATTAGGAACAGATATTTTTTCAATAATATATAAAATATCAAAATCATACTTTAAAAGCGCAAATTGTTCATCATATATAATTGGAATAATATCATTATCTTCAATTTCTTCAGAAAATTCAGTAATTTTTAAACGTAAATTAAAAATATCTAAAAACTTCATATTATATTTCTCCTTTCTTTAATTTACCATTCCCATATAAATCCGGAACCAGAACGTCCACAAGTTGCTCCACAACCACCACAGTCACCGGTAGATGTTAACCAACAATTTCCTGTGCATGTGGCAGTACAATACCAGTCTGATGAACATATTGTGGCACAATTTTGTTCACAACTCTCCTCACAATATGTTGCACAAGTTCTATCACAATCGTTGCCACAATTACCAGTGCAACCATCAGCGCATCCTTTGCTACAATCATTGCCACAATTACCAGTACAACCATCAGCACATCCTTTATTACAATCATTGCCACAACTTCCGCCACAACCATCAGCACATACAGTCATACAACCTTTATTGCAATCATTACCACAACCATTATCACAATCAACACCACATGTTTCTTTACAAGCTTCCCAACATGTACCAGTACAATCACCCCAACAGTTAATGTCACAAGCTATGCCGCAACTACCAGAACATCCATCTGCTGCGCATGTTTCCTTACAAGCTTCCCAACATGTACCAGTACAATCGCCCCAACATGTATCAGTACAGTTCTCACCACAATGACCTTCACAAGTCCCAGAACAACCATTGCCGCAATTGTTACCACAAGAAGTAGAACAACTGTTACCACAAGAAGTAGAACAAGCAGTCCCACAAGTACCAGTACATCCTCCGGAACAACTACCTGAACAACCTGTACAACCACCTGTGCATGTCCCAATACACCCTTGACATAATCCTACACAGTTATTTGAGCATCCTGAATTATCACCAACATAGGGACGTTCACGAAAAGTTGTATAAGCGATGGCTAATTTTACTAAAGCTGTAATATAATCATTAAGCTAAACCCTATTATAATTAGTAATAGAAGAATTTATAGTATTTAATGGATTAATCATATTATTCCATATATCAGGAGTAATTTTTTCATACTGTGTAGCCAAAATACTATTATTAAAGTCTGTAAATCTATGACGATCTCTTCTCTATAGTTCGCTTTTAATATAATCTCTTAATTCATTAACATCAGAGGCATAAATAATATCATTTTGTGATAATTTTAACTCATCTATTGTTGCCATAAGGTTTTTTATCACTCCTTTATACCTTTTTTGTTTTTATTATATTATTTTTTTTTCTATTTGTCAATTTTTATAAAATTTATAATTTTTCATTTAATAAAAAATGTCCTCCCATAAAGAGGACATTTTATTTATTTTTACTTGCTCATTGTTTCAAGTAAAAATTCACTTAATTTTAATAACTCATCTTTAACGATATCTAATATATCAACTGTTAAAGCGATAGTATCAATAGCAATATTTGTAACTTTCATTTATCGACTTACCCTCCTTTCTTTTTTTATTACATATATATTATATCAAATTTTTTTGAAAATTTCAACCGAAAATATTGCATTACTTTTTATATGTAAAAAAGCAAAAAATATCCATTTTAATTATATCAAAATTTTATAAAAAAATTAATACTTTTTATCAAAAAGTAATGAAAATTTTTTAAATAATACGCGACCACCTGGCAAAAATTTTCATTCTGCCCATAAAGTTTTATACCAAAAATTTGGTCGCGCACCATTCTAATCTTGTATAAAACCAAAAAATATGTTATACTTAAAATAGTTTAAAAAAAGGAGTTATATAATGAACAAATATTCCTACGTAACCCTTCTAACAAATGACTCATATTTTATGGAGTGGCATTACTTATTGAATCAATGTCACGAGTAAATACTTATTATCCTCTTCACGTTCTCATCAATGATGAAGTGTCCGCAGCTTCAATCGAAATTCTCGATCAACTCGGTGTTACTCATGAACTTGTTCCAACAATTCCAACTCCACCAGACATATATCAGCATAATCTTAATTTCGAACCTAATACCGCAGCTACATGGCGCAACTGCTGGACTAAATTTCATATCTTCAATCTAACTCAATTTGATAAAATTGTTTTTTTAGATGCTGATATATTGATTCTTAAAAATCTTGACCATTTATTTAATTGTCCTCATATGACATCATGTCTTGATGGAGAATATTTTAATCTCTGGCCAGGCTGGGATCACTTTAAT
>CADAAJ010000082.1 GCA_902785855.1 uncultured Methanobrevibacter sp.
ATATTTCACTGATTTTAATGGGAAATAGACCCTAGCTTGTCGCACAAATACTTTTCAAATGCTCTCACTTTAAATTTAAATATTATTGTAATTAAATTATTATATAACAATCGCATAATGATTGTTGAACCGATGGTTCAGCGGGGATTGCCTAGAAAAGACTCAATTAATCCATTGAGCAAAAAACAAAATCTAGGAATCCTCACCTTCTACAAGGTGAGGTTGTTCAAAGAAAAATTGTCGATTTAATATTATAAAAAAAGTTGATTTAAGCTCCCTTTGTTAGGGAGTTTAAACCAAATGGATTTATTTTAATAAAGCTTCAATATCTGCTTCACTAGGAGCTTCAATTTCAACAACTTTTTTGTTTACAGCGAAATCGAATGTAACTCCATCTTTATCAGTTGTTAAAAATCCTTCATGTCCTCCAATGGTTTTGTTTACGGATCCTTCTTCTCCTGTAACATCGCTTATTCCACCATCAGCAAAGAAAACTTTAATTAATATTGTTTCGTTTTCTTTATTGAGTTCACAAACAGTTACTTTTGCACCATTAAAATTACCTTTACCGTCAGCTGCTAATTTTCTTGCAGATTCATTTTCTTTGTATCCGTCAGGAATGGTAAATTTTTCATCTTGAATTTTTAATTCGTTGTTGTCGATGTTTACTGATCCACCATCTGAGTTGGTATCGCTTCCGAAATTGAAACTCCAGTCTGCTGCACTTGCAGCACCAATTGTAACACATATTGCAATTAATGCAATTAATACAACTATACTTTTTCTCATTTTTTTCACCTTTTAATTAGAATATTGCACATAATCAAAATTTGATTATATGTTAATATTAATTTATGCAGGGTTATTTATACATTTTATTATTTAATTCAAATTTTTCTTGATTCAAATGTATTTAAAACAGTTAATTCAATAATAATTTATATTAATAAAAAACATATATGGAAAATAGTAAAAATGTTCTAGTTTAGGTATTTGTCTGTAATTTGCGGGTAAAGTATTTAAATTAAAATTAATAATTAGAACAGTTAAATTTATGAAAAATTTTTTTAATTTGATTTTTTGAGGATATTATGAAACAGGTAATGATTGTAAGGACAGATTTGAAGATGGGAAAAGGAAAAATAGCTGCTCAATGTTGTCATGGGGCTATTGGTGCATATAAGAAATCACCTTCAGATAAAATTAAAAAATGGGAAAATGAAGCTTATGCTAAAGTGGTTTTAAAAGTTAAAACTTTAGAGGAGCTTAATGAGATTAAAAGTTTGGCTGATAAAAAGGGTATTGCAAATTATCGTGTAGTTGATGCTGGAAGAACTCAGATACCTACATCAACCGTTACAGTTTTAGCACTTGGTCCTGATGAGGATGAAATTCTTGATAAATTGACTGGGGATTTGAAACTTTTATAGTTAAAGTATCATTTAATCGAAGCTATTTTTAATTAAACAGGGTCGTGATTATTATCATAAAACAGGTTGTAAAAATTGGAGGAAGTTTATTTCCAAAACATGCAATAAAATTGGCAAAAGAATTAAAAAACACTAATTCATGTATTATTTTAGGTGGTGGGGAATTTGCTAACTTAATTAGAAAATATGATGATGTATTTAATTTTTCTGATGAAACAAATCATTGGAGAGCTATTGATTGTATGGATATTATAGCAAAACTTGTTAACGATAAAGTTAAATCATGTAAATTAGCATATTCTCTAAAAGATATTGATGAAATTAATAACGAAGGTTTCACTCCAATATTTGTTGTATCTGAATTTTTAAAAAAAGAAGATCCTTTTAAATGCAGTTGGGATGTTACTTCAGATTCAATTGCTGCATATGTGGCACACCTTTTAAATGCAAACCTTTTAATAGTAACAAATGTAAATGGTATATATACCCGTGAACCGAAAGAAGTTGGTTCAACATTCATAAGTAAAATTGATGCAAAAACTTTACTAACTTTTCAAGAGTCATCAATTGATGTAATGTTACCTTCTCTTTTATTAAAGTTCGGGACTAATTGTTATGTTGTAAACGGAAAGTACTCTGAAAGGGTTTTATCACTTATAGATGATAATATAAAAGATTACAAGTTCGATTACACACAAATAACAGGTGATTAAAAATGAAAGAAGTAGAATGTATTTCATGTAAACAAGAAATTCCATTAACCGGACCATTCGTTGAATTTGAATGTCCTGTTTGTGGAGCAAAAATTGCAAGATGTGAAAAATGCCGCACATTTGGCCATGCTTACAAATGTGAATGTGGATTTGAAGGACCATAGATTATATTGGAGGAATTATAATGGGTGAAGTATTAACCACTATGAAAATCATGCCAGAAAGTCCTGAAGTAGATTTAGGAGCTATTAAATCTACTATTGAAGAATCAATGCCTGAAGGTGCTAAACTTGAAAGTATGGCTGAAGAACCTATTGCATTTGGTTTAGTTGCTATTATCTTAAACTTCATCACTGATGATGGTGAAGGCGGATCTGAACCTGTTGAAGAAATGGTTTCAGCTATCGAAGGCGTTGCAAGTATTGAAATTACTGGCGTTGGAAGATTAATGTAGATGTAAAAACTCTGTTGTGGGAAAATATATTTTATTTTTCCCGTTCAGTAGTTTTTTAACTTTTTTTCATTTCTTATTTTTGGAACATTTTATTTTTTTTAAATTTATGTTTATTTTTTTTCTTAAAATTTAGGCATACCTAAAAAAATCAAAACATTTATATACTTGTAAAATTAACATTATACATGGTGATAAAAAATTAGGTCTACCTAAAAATCTAATTTTTAATTACTTATGTGATTTGGTTTAAAACCATATTACTACACTCCGATTGTTATTAAATTAGTTTATACTCTCTTTCTAATTTAATAAAATAGCATATAACTACTCTCACGAAATTAAATATGTTTATCATATTTAATTTCACCTATTAATTTAACTAAATTCTTGGCTCTAATTTTTTAATAAATATTCCCATAAACATTACAACTGATGGGAAAAATAATCCATATGTTATTAACATCAAATTTCCTGATATTACATCACCCATAACAGTTGATCCAGCCATTAACATTATTAAACTTATTACAGGTGCTAAAATAGCTATAAATGTATAAATGAGAATAAATGAATTTAACTTTTGTGAATATTCTTTTAATTTAATTTGCATGTCAAATGAAATGTCTTTTGCTATAATTTCTAAACTATTTGCTAAATTGCCTCCAACTCTTAAAGTTCCTATAATCTGATGTACTGCACGTGTTAGTCCTTCACATTTTACTCTTTTTGTCATTTCAAGTAATGCATCTTCAGTGGATTTTCCAAATTTAACTTCTTCTAAAACTCTTTTAAATTCTTTTGAAAGTGAACCGTAATCTGCATCTTTTATTGTTTTTAAAGAATCATGCAATCCTTTCCCAGATTTTAATTCTATTCCCATATGTCTTAATGCATATGGAAGTTCCTGATTCATATCCAAATAATCATTTTCTTTTTTTATTTGCGGATAATAAATTAAAAAAATATAAGTCATTAATGTAGTTATTAAAAATATTCCCAATATTTCTAAACTTGTAAAATATAGTAAAATTACTGATATTAGGATTATGGGAATAAATGATATTTTATTCAGTAAATATGGGAGTAAAAATTCTCTTGCTTTCTCAACTAAATTATAGTTTTTTTTGTTTGTTGTTGTATTTTCAGTGATATTTAATCTTTTAAAAATTTTAGAATCAATATTTTCTTCTGTTTTATCATTTATATCACTTAAAGATAAATTTTTAAAATAATTAATTAGAGACAGTGTTATATCTCCAATTAATATAAAAAATTTTGTTAAAATAATATCACCTGCCAAGTATTATTTGTTTTAAAACTTTTTGAGGATCTTTATAATATAATTCCAATACTTTTGAAACATCATGTATGGAACGAATATTTTGTTTAACCATATGGTTTAAAACCAATTTTCTGTTTTCAATTTCTTTGTAAAGGTCATTAATTGATTTACCACTTAATTCTGATAATTGCTGCAGTGTATTACTTGCTACACTAACATTTTCTATCATATCTCTTTCTGGGTTCCATTGAAAAATTTTATTTAGCTGTACGGTTCCTTCTTCAATTCCAACTACTTCTGCTACTTCACTAATTCTTCTGTATGAAATTCCTGAAGGAGTATATATTCTATTTTGCATTATTATAAAATCAATGGCCTGAATCATAATCTTTGGAACGGACATGGGTGGGTTTGTTAGCCTTGTTATTGTTTCTCGTGCATCATTTGAATGAAGAGTTCCAAAACCAGAATGGCCTGTATTTAATGCTGTGAAAAGAGTTATAGCTTCATCTGCCCTTACTTCTCCTACAATTATTCTATCTGGACGTTGTCTTAGAGAATTTTTAACTAAATCATTCATGCTAAGTTCTCCTTTGTTTTCTACATTTGCAGGCCTTGTTTCCATTCGTATAACATGTTCATGAGGTATTTGAAGTTCTAATGTATCTTCGATAGTTATAATTCTTTCCTTAGGATTGATGAAGGCTGAAAGAGCATTAAGTGTTGTTGTTTTACCTGAACTTGTACCTCCGGAGATTATTGCATTTGCTGATTTTACTCCAAGGCCGTCAAAACATAACCAAAAAAATGCAGCTAATTCTTGAGATATTGTTTTGGATGTTATTAAATCAATTATAGTCATTGGATCTCTTTTAAATTTTCTTATTGTCAGTGAGGGGCCATCAGCAGATATTGGGGGGATTGTGGCATTTATTCTTGATCCATCAATAAGTCTACCATCCAATATTGGTGATTCCTGGTCTATTCGTCTGTTAATTTGTCTTGCTATTGAATCAATTAAATCAATTAACTCTTTTTTATCATTATATTGGATATTTGTCTTCATCATGCCATATTTTCTGTGATAAACAAAAATGGGTTTATTTATTCCTATTATCATTATTTCTTCCAGGTCATCATCTTGGATTAATGAATCGATTTCACCATATCCAATTATGTCTCTAAGGAATTTGTGAGATAATTTATCTATATATTTATTTGAAATATTTTCATTATTGGTCGATAATCTATTGAATATAAAATTTTTTATATCATTCAGTAATTTATCTTCATTTACCTGAAATGTTTCTCCGGCAGATATTGCCAAATCAACAAGGTTATTTCGAATTTCTCCTAAAAGAATTTTTTCCTCAGGTGTATAATTTTGTTTGGTTACGTCATATTGCGGTATTATTTCATTTTCATTCATATTTTCACCAATGGCGGTTTTTAATTATATTTAGAAATTAGTAATACTAATTAATATAGTTTTTATTACTATCGAAAGCATAATTACTGTTATTAATCAATAATTAAACAGCAAAACAATTTTGAGGTGATTTTATCTTAGATGTAGATGATAAAATTAAATCAATTGAACAATGTGAAAAATGCCAGGACGTTCAAATAAAAAAATTTACTCCGTTAAAAGATTTAATAGACTTTAATGAATTAAATGGAGAGTATATGCGATGTGAATGTGGAAAAAGACCACTTGATATTGTAATGAGTCATATTTTAAAATTGATGATTGAAGAAGGTATTGTTGGTGGGGATGCAACATTAAGACGAAATTCTCCTGTACCATTATCCGGTTTTTATTACAGTAGTTTAAATCCTCAGTTTATAGGTAGAAATACATTGATATTGCTTTATCCGGATTTTACAAAAACTGTTGCATCAAGATTAATTAATGAAGTTCCTGAAGTTAAATGTGTATTAAAAGGAACTCCACAATCTACAATTGGTCAATATGATAAAGATTCAGATATCATTCATTTTGAAATTCTTGAAGGTGATGATGAACAGATAAATGTAATGAGAACACTACTTCAAGATAAAATTATTTTAGTTAAAAAACAATCCAAACATCATATTGAAGTTGCAATGACCTGTGAAGAAAAGTTAATAAGACTTCACAATTATCTAGACAATAACAATATTAGAAATGGAGTAGCTGTTGATGGAATGTGTGGTCTTGGAGCATTAGGTATTTATTTGAAAAAATATGGATTTGAAAAAGTCATTTTTAATGATATAAATCCTGAAATGATTGAAGCTTTAAAAGTTAATCTCGAAATTAACAATATTTCTGACGGCTTTGAAATATATAATCAGTCATTTGAAGAGCTAAATATTGATAAAGTTGATTTATGTGTTATTGATGCTTTTCCTGGTGTAAATTTGGATGAAATTATTAAAAAAGCAGAAATAATTGCTGATAATGTTTTCATAATATAATGAAATAGTAGATGTGGCTAGCATCTACTTAACAGTATTTTTTTGTTTAAACTTAACAACAGAAAGTATTCATGTTGATTTAGATGAACATCTGCATATAAATGATGATAGCTGGAATTATCAGTATTCCCATCAAATGTGATTTTCCTATGCCAAGATAATGTGGAAGCATCCCCATTGCTGTAGAAGTAATTAACGCTAGTGTCATATAAAAAACTGGAGCCTGGTAATAGAAAATAAAAATATATAATATTAGAATTTGAAGCAAAATAACTCCAATAGATAATTTTTTATAATCAACACCACCCATAATTTTCGAAAATGAATCACCTAATTTCAATGATAAAGCTAATGAAACCGATACTGCAAGAAGTGAAGCGAAAATAAATATTATCAGATGATTTATTGACATTTCAGATATTAAATATGACATATAAACTGCAATTCCGCTTCGGGGATTGCCTATAATGTAGATTGCAATCAGTGAAAAAAGACAGTCTGAAATATTCAGTCCTGATGTTGCAAGCAAAAAATTTACTGTATCATCATCGTCATTGTCATTTGTTCCACTTGCTGCTTGGGCAATTACTGTTCCCTGTGCAGGTCCAAAACCTGGAAGAAATCCTACTGTTCCCTGTGCAGGTCCAAAACCTGGAAGAAATCCAAGAATTGCACCTGTGATTCCTCCAGCAAAAATACTTTTAAATTTGCTTAAGTCTAAATTGAGTTCATAAAATTTGTTTTGATGAGGGATTGTAGATGATTCATTTAAACTAAATAATATTGTACTTATTCCAAATAATCCTGAAAATGTGCACATTAATGATACTCCTGACGAAATTGGAGTTTGAAAAATAATCCATCCCAGAATGCCCGATAGAATAAAAAGAAGCAAAGACCACATAAAATCTCTAAATGTACTTGTCATACTGTATGTTAAATAAACAGATGCTACAAGTAATATTATCCATGTAAAGGGTTTTGTCAAATCATGCATTGCTGGAAGTGCAATTGCAAAGATTGGAAGCATAATAATGGTTACTATAATTGCTCCAAATCCTCCCACTGAAACAATTCTGATTACTTCTTTTGATCTTC
>CADAAJ010000083.1 GCA_902785855.1 uncultured Methanobrevibacter sp.
TACTTTTAAATTCAAAATAAAGAAAAATTATAAAAGAAAAAATCATGCTCCTCAAAAATTTTTTTGATCAAAATCACTTAAGTTTTTGAAAGAGCCATGAAAAAAATATTACATTTTAAAAAAAAATAATAAACAAAAGTACTATTAGAAAAACAACCATTATTTTAATTTGATTAAAAAAATAAATCAACAATGGCTTTTAAAAACCATTGCTCGATTATAACTTCTATTCAGTGAAGAAATTGAATTTATTTAAATATTTGATTAATTTTATGAGATATTGCTCATCTGGTTTTGGCCAGTCAAGACCTAATTCATGAAGAATTTTAGCAGTCTGATTTGTATCAACAACTTCTTCAAATGATTCATCGTCAACTTCATCAATAGATAAATCAGAGGTGATTAAACCCTGGATGTTTTCATCCATATTATTCATACAAATTTCTCTAAATTCTTCATCACTAACCTTTTTGATACCATAATCAAAAGTATTTAATGCATTTACAATATCCATATTATGAATAATATTATTGTTCTGACAGTTAAAGACCCTACATTCTTCAGGTGTTTTAGATAAAGCCAATACTATTTTTGCAACATAATCAATAGGACTCATTTCAACTTCATCACCAGACATAGCATTTGATACAGCTTTAATGTTTTTAATAGCTTTAATATTGTTAAGGAATGCATTTGTATCATAGTTTTGCTGGAATACACCATCACTGTAACGACCCATAAGATTTCCTACCCTAATAATCTTAGCATGAACCCCATTAACTGCTTCTTCTAATACCATTCGTTCTGCCAAGAATTTACTGTTAATGTATTTATTAGATAAATCTTGACCATAATAGAATGTTTTTTCATCAAATTTAACATCACCAGCTAATTCATCATCTTCAGGAGGTGAAAGAACACTGACTGTAGATATTTGAATATATTTTGCATTATTTGCCTGTGCAAATTTAAGTCCGTTGATTACACCATCAACATTTACCCTAAATATATAATCATCATGAGTGAAATGTTTTACTAAAGCTGCACAATTTATAATTGTATCAATTGGATACTCACTAAGCTTTTTAAAGTCATTTATTTCAGTTATATCCCCTTCAGATAAAATTACTCTAGAATCAATTAAATCTGTTAAATCTTCATCAAAGTAATAATTCATTAAATCAACCAGACGGTCTTTACATGAATCAAATTTACCTTTTCTCAACATACAATAAGCAGTTCCAGTTTCATTTTTAAGATATTCATATAAAACATGGATTCCTAAAAATCCAGTAACTCCTGTTAATAATATATTGCCAATTTCTCCCATTTCCCCATTGGAGAAGTTTTCAAATGTGTTATCTTCAAGAATTTCATGGATTGCATCATAATTATAGTTTTTAATTACATCCATTTCTAAATCATCTGTATCCACATCACCAGACAGGAATCTGGCTAATTCTCTTGGTGTTTGATTGTTAAAGATATCATCATATCTAACAGTATAATCTCTTTTAAGCAATTCAATAATAAGTTTAGATGCTATAAGAGAAGTACCACCAATTTCAAAGAAGTTATCTTCTGCACCAACAGTTTCTATTTCAAGAGTGGTTGAGAAAACAGCACATATTAACTGTTCAAGAGGAGTTTCCGGAGCAACATAATTTATTTCTATTTTTGGCTCAGGAAGCTGTTTTACATCTGTTTTTCCATTTGGAGTTTGAGGCATTGCATCAATTTGCATGAATACAGTAGGAACCATATATTGAGTAAGTTTATTTTTAAGGAATTCTTTAAGTTCATTTTTATCAATATTGCCTTCTGCTGTAAAGTATGCACATAAATGTTCAGCATTATTAATTTCTTTAATAACAACAACATTTTGTTTGATGTTTGGATATTGGCTAATCATTGATTCAATTTCACCAATTTCAATTCTTAAACCTCTAAGTTTAATCTGATTGTCAATTCTTCCCTTAACATCAAATTCACCATTAGGAAGTTCAATAGCATAGTCTCCACTTCTGTAATATGGTATCTGATTTATTGTAATGAATGATTCTTTGGTTTTATCATCCATATTGTAGTATCCTTTACCTACACCAACACCACCAATATATAATTCACCCATTACACCCTGTGGGAGTAATTTACCATCAATATCCCTTACATCAGTTACATAATTATGTAAAGCTTTACCAATGCTTAAATGTTCAGGATCATCAATGCAGATTGAGTTACATGTTACAGTAGTTTCAGTAGGACCATAAATGTTGAATATTTTAGCATTACTATTATCTAATACTTTAGCTACCAATTCTTTTGGAAGCATTTCTCCACCAATTGCAATATATTTAAATGTAGATAACTCATTAGTGAATTTATCATAATCCAAATATTGAATAAGTCTTGAAGGAGTTGTAAATGTTAAAGCATCAGGTTTTTGTTTATGAATTAAATTAGTTAACTCTTCAATATTTTTAATTTCACTGTCATTAGCAAGTACAACTTCCAAACCAAATGTTAAAGCATTAAAGTCCAGTAAGAATGTATCAAATGATACTGTAGTAATTGCTAAAGTTCTCTTCATCTCATTATATGCATCATAAATAATATTATCTTCACTTTCAGCAAATAAGTTTGTAATATTCTTATGACTAATCATTACACCTTTTGGAAGTCCTGTTGACCCTGAAGTATAAATCATATATGCTAAATTGTCTGAGGAAATATTAATATCCGGTCTTTCATCATCTTCTTCTTTAAGCAAATCATAAATTCCCAAATTAGTTTCACTGGATTTTTCTGCAATAATATAATCAGCTTCACTGTTTTCATAAATATATCTTACCCTATCTTCAGGATATTCTAAATCTATTGGAATATATGCACTACCAGATTTAAGAATACCTAATATTGCAGCAATAAGATTACTATTCCTTGGAAGCATTACTAGGATTTTACTTCCTGGTTGAACTCCTCTTTTAATTAAAGCATTTGCAATACGATTACTTTTATCTTCCAATTGTTTGTATGTTAATGTAGCGTCACTTGCAATTAATGCAGTATTATTTGGATTTTCATCAACCTGTATTTCAAAACGTTTATGTAAAAATGGATTTTTAACTTCTTCAAATTCATGAACAGCAAAATCATTTTCTAATTCCAAATCACAAATTCTAAATTTATCCATATCATTAACAAAGAATTGAATTAAAATGTATTTAAGACCATGCATGAATTTTTCAATATATTCTTCAGTATATAATTCATCATTGTATTCAAGATATAAGTTAATATTTTCACCATCATTATAAATGTTTAAATTAACTTTATAATCTGTTGCAACAGTACCATCTAAAGGAATTACTTCATAATCCATACCATCAGATTCTTTTTCATCCTGTTTAAATAGTTCATGATATGCATAGAAAAATTCTGGTTTTAATTGATATTGTTCTGCAATCTTTGTATATGGATAATTACTGTGAGTTAATGCATTTTTCCAATCTTTATCAACAACTTTAATAAAATCTTCAATCATCATTTCCCTGTTTTTACTATTTACAATAATAGGTAATGTTTTAACCAACATACCTTGTGTATCATAGAAATCAGAGCTTACCCTACCATTAAAAATAGTTGTTATTAATGCATCATCACTGTATGTAAATTTATTAAGATTTAATATAGTAGCTGTCATAAATAAAACATTCGGACTTATAGCATGATCATTACAGAAATGTTTTACAAATGTAGAGTCAATTGAATCCTCAATAAATTTAATTTTACCAATATCAGGATTTCCATTTAAGTTAGGAGTTAAAACAGTTGATTCAATACCATTTTCAAATTTATGTTCAAAGTATTTTTTAGATACTTCGTTGTCGTAATTTTCTTGTTCTATGAGACTGTAGATATAACCATTGATTTTTTCACTTTCAACATTTCCTGTTTCATATGCCTGAGCAATATCTTTGAAAATATTCTCCTGCGATACACCATCAGTAATTATGTGGTGGAAATCTGAGAATAACCATGTATTATTTTGATCTTTATAAATTTTGAATCTAAATAATTGCTCACCATTTAAATTAATTGCATGAACATCATTTTTCATGATAAATTCTGGAGTGACATCTACATCACTTTTAACAATTTCAATATCATCCAATGGTATTTCATCACACCTTCTTTGTTTTAACTCACCATCATCAGTATTAACAATTCTAGTTTTAAGATATGGATGAGCTTCAATAGCTGTAATAACAGCTTGTTTAAGTTTATATGGATCAACAATGCCATCAAATTTAATAGCATTAGGCATTGTATATTTTATTTCAGTTGATTCCTGCATACATTCATAATAAATACCCAACTGATTATCAGTTAATGGGAAATATTCCATATCTTTTGCAGATTCAATAATTGAATCAACATCAATAGCTGTTGCCATATAATTATCAATACTGTCAGCCAAGTTTTTAACAGTAGGATCAGTGAATAATGCTGTTATATCCAAATTAACTTCAATTTTCTTATATATTAATGAATTCAATTTCATTAAAGTAAGAGAAGTAAAACCCAAAGAGTATAAATCATCAGTTATACCAAATTCTTCAGTAGTGGAAAGTGATTTAACAATATCAAACAGTTCCTTTTCTGTTTTAGTTTCAGGCTGAACAAAATTAAAGTGCAATTCTGGTTCAGGCAATTGTTTAATATCAGTTTTTCCATTTGGAGTTTGAGGCATCTCATCAATTTGCATAAATACAGTAGGAATCATGTATTTGGTCAATTTATTTTCTAAATATCTTCTCAATAAATTAATATCAATTTGCTCATCAGCTGTGAAGTATGCACAAAGATGCTCAGTATCATTAATTTCTTTAATTAAAACAACAATTTGTCTAATATTAGGGAATCTAGCAATATTAGCTTCAATTTCTCCAATTTCTATTCTTAATCCTCTAAGTTTAATCTGATTATCAATTCTTCCCTTAACATCAAATTCACCATTAGGAAGTTCAATAGCATAATCACCACTCTTATAATATGAAATGTTATCGATTGTTAAGAATACTTCTTCGGTTTTATCATCCATATTATAATATCCTTTAGATACACCAACACCACCAATATATAACTCACCCATTACACCCTGTGGAAGCAATTTACCATCAATATCCCGAACATCTGTTACATAGTTGTGTAAAGCTTTTCCAACACTTACTTTTTCAGGATCCCTAATCGATATTGAGTTACATGTTACTGTTGTTTCTGTTGGACCATAAATGTTGAATATTTCAGCATCACTGTTAGCTACAACTTTACTGACTAACTCTTTTGGAAGTATTTCTCCACCAACAGCCAAATATTTAAATCCAGATAACTCATCCATAAATTTATCATATTCCAAATATTGTACAAGCCTTGATGGAGTTGTGAATGTTAAAGCATCTGGTTTTTCTTTTTGTATTAAAGTAGTTAATTCTTCAATATTCTTAATTTCACTATCATTTGCAAGAACAACTTCTAAACCAAATGTTAAAGCATTAAAGTCCAGTAAGAATGTATCAAATGATATAGTAGTAATTGCAAGAGTTTTATTCATATTCATATATGCATCATAAATAATATTATCATCACTTTTAGCAAAGAGATTTGCAATATTTTCATGAGAAATCATTACTCCTTTAGGATTACCAGTAGAACCAGAAGTATAAATCATATAAGCCAAATCATCAGGAGTAATATCTATTTGAGGTGTTGAAGTATCTTTTTCTTCAATTAACTCATCGATATCTAGAGAATTATCTGTATTTCCTAATGATATAATAAAGTCTGCCTGACTGTTATTGTAAATATAGTCAATTCTTTCTGGAGGATATTCCATATCAATTGGAATATATGCACAGCCTGCTTTTAAAATACCCATTATTGCAGCAATAAGATTAATATTTCTTGGAAGCATTACTAAAACATTATTTTTAGGTTTAACACCTTTTTTAATTAGAGCATTAGCAATACTATTAGCTCTTTTATTAAGTTCTCCATAGGTAATACTCTTACCACTAGCAATTAAAGCAGTCTTATCCGGATTTTCAATAGCTTGTTTTTCAAATCGTTTGTGTATAAATGGAATTTCTATTTCTTCAAACTTAGGAATTTCTTTATTTTTCTCAAGTTCCACATCACATACCCTAAATTCATCTATATCATTAGAAATGATTTGATTTAATATATTTAATATAGAATCAAGGAATTTTTGAGCATAATCTTCAGTATATAATTCATCATTATACTCAACTATTAATTCAATGCTTTTTCCATTATCCACAACATTTAGATTAGTCTTATAATCTGTTACTATTGCATCTTCACTAGCTAATTCCTCACTAACATATTCCAAAGTATCTTCATCATCTTGGGAATAAGCAGATTCCTGGTATGCATAGAAAAATTCAGGTTTTAATTGGAATTCATCTGCAATTTTTGTATATGGATAATCACTATGATTAATAGTATTTTTCCAGGTTTCGTCAATATTTTTAAGGAATTCTTTAATAGAAATTTCTCTGTTTTCATTAGTAACAATCAATGGAAGTGTTTTAACTAAAAATCCTTGAGTATTATAATAATTAGGATTTGCTCTTCCATTAAATATGGTTGTAATTAATGCTTTATCAGTAAATGAGAATTTATTAAGGCCTAAAATAGCACTTGCCATTAATAAAACATTTTGACTTACAGAATATTTTTTACAGAATTTTTTAATATCTTCAGAATCAATATATCCTGACTTAGTTTATAATGGAAAAATTCCCTTGAATCATTATATTTATCACTGTCTTCATTATTCTTCTCAATAAGACTTAAAATATAACCATCAACTTTTTCTTCTTCAAGATCTTTTCCTTCATACATATCTACAATATCACTAAATAATGCATCCTGTGATTCACCATCAGTAATGATATGGTGGAAATTAGAGAATAAAACAACCTCATTTGATGTTTTATATATTTTAAAGTTAAATAATTGATCATTATCTAATTTAAATGCTTTAATATCATTTTTCATTATATAATCTTCATCAATACTGTCAACTTCAATAATTTCAATATCCTCAATTTCTACATCATCATCCCTGTATTGTTTTAAAATACCTTCATCATCAGTTACAATTCTTGTTTTAAGATATGGATGAGCATTAATTGTATTAATTATAGCTTCTTTAAGCTTATAAGCATCCACCATATCACCAAATCTTGTAATCATTGGTATTACATACATAATCTCATCAGGATTCTGCATACATTCATAGTAAACACCCAATTGGTTTTCAGTTAATGGATAATATTTCATATCTTTTGAAGATTCAATAAGTTTATCTAATTGAGATTCACCATCACCACTAATCATTATCTCATTTGCAAGTTTTTTAATTGTAGGATTATTAAATAGAACTGAAATTTCTAAGTTTACATCCAATTCTTTATAAATTAATGTGTTTAATTTCATTAAAGTTAAAGAAGTGTATCCAATTGTATATAAATCATCAGTAGTACCAAATTCATCTGTTTCGATTAATTCAGAAGTTATTTTAAATAATTTTTCTTCTGTTTCATTTTCAGGTTTAACATTTTCAAGAGTTAAAACAGGTTTAGGCAATGCTTTAACATCTGTTTTACCATTTGGTAACTGTGGCATTTCATCAATTTGCATGAAAACAGTTGGAACCATATACTTAGTTAATCTGTTATTTAAATACTCTTTTAAATCATCAACATCAATTTCTTCATCTGAAGTAAAGTAAGCACATAAGTGATCATTGTTGTTAATTTCTTTAATTACAACAACATTACGTTTTATAGCCGGATATTTACTAATATTGGATTCTATTTCCCCAATTTCTATTCTTAAACCTCTAAGTTTAATCTGATTATCAATTCTTCCCTTAATATCAATTTCACCAATACTTCTTTGGTTTTATCGTCCATATTATAGTATCCTTTACCTACACCAGTACCACCAATGTATAACTCACCCATTACGCCATCAGGAAGTAATTTACCATCAATATCCCTTACTTCAGTTACATAATTAAGTAAAGCTTTACCGATTGTGATATTATCAGGGTCTGTTATTTCTTTGTAATTTGATGCAATTGTTGCTTCTGTTGGTCCGTAACTGTTGTATACTTTAGCATCAGTGTATTTTTTAACACCATTAAATGCCTTAGCAGAGAATTGCTCCCCACCCATCACAATACACTTAGCACAACCAATTACTTCACAGAATTCTTTAATTTCAAGATAGGATAATAATCTTGAAGGTGTAAATTCCATAACTTCAGGTTTATTTTCTTTAATTAAACTAATTAAATCCACAATGTTTTTAATTTCACTGTCATTAGCAAATATTATCTTAATACCATGTGTAATACCAGTTAAAATATCCTCAAGAGATGTATCAAATGCAGTCTGGTTACATGCATTTTCATGAGAAATCATTACCCCCTTAGGATTACCAGTAGAACCAGAAGTATAAATCATATAAGCCAAATCATCAGGATGCATAGCAACATTAATATTGTTATTATTCTCTTCTTTAAGCAATTCTTTAACATCTAATGAATTTTCTATTACTCCATCTGAGATAATATAGTCTGCCTGACTGTTTTCATAGATATATTCTATTCTTTCTTTTGGATATTCCATATCTATTGGTATAAATGCACAACCTGCTTTTAAAACACCTATAAGAGAAGCGATTAAATCACTTGTTCTTGGAAGCATGACTAAAACATTACTTTTAGCTGTTACACCTTTTTTAATCAAAGCATTTGCAATACGATTAGCTTTTTGATTAAGTTCACTGTAAGTTAATGTTGAATCACTTGCAACAAGTGCAACTTCATCAGGTTTAATATTTACTTGTTTTTCAAAGCGTTCATGAATAAATGGAATTTCAACAGGTTTAAACTGAGGTAATTGTCTGTCTGTTTCAAGTTCAATATCACCAATTCTTAATTCATCAATATTACCGTTAATAAATTGATTTATTATATTTTTAATTGAATGTAAGAATTTATAGGCATATTCTTCAGTATATAATTGGTCATTAAATGAAAGTTGTAATTCTGTTTCAGTTTCAGAATCATTAATTGACAAATCTACCTTATATTCAGTTGCAACAATATTTTCATCATCCAATAGAGCATATGAATCAAAATCAGTACCATTAATTTTTAAACTTTCTGATTCAAAGAATTCCTGGTATGCATAGAAAAATTCAGGTCTTAATTGATATTCTTCAGCAATTTTTGTATATGGATAATTACTGTTATTAATTGTGTCTATCCAAGTATCATCCACTTGTTTTATAAATTCTCTGATTGTAATTTCCCTATTTTCATTATTTGTAATAATAGGAAGTGTTTTAACAAGCATACCTTGTGTTCTTTCATAATTAGGATTCAATCTTCCATTGGAAATTGTTGTAATTAATGTTTTACTATTGAATGTGAATTTATTTAAGTTCAATATAGTACTTGCCATGAAAAGAGCATTTTGACTAATTAAATTATCTTTACAGAATTTTTTAATAATTTTTGAATCAATATTATCTGTTATGACTTTAATTTTACCTTCATCAGGATTACCGTTCAAGTTTGGTGTTAAAACTGTGGATTCAATTTCCTGACCCATTTTATCTCGGAAGAATTTTTTAGCAGATTCGAATTTCTCACCACTTTCAAGGCTTTTTTCAATTAAACTGTAAGTATATCCATCAACTTTTTCTTCTTCAATATCACTGCCTTCATAAATACTTACAACATCATTAAAGAAGTTAATCTGTGATACACCATCAGTAATTATATGGTGGAAATCAGAGAATAATACAATTTCATCATTACAATCATATATTTTGAATCTGAATAATTGACTATCATTTAATTGGAATACTTTTACATCATTTTTCATTATTTCTTCATCAGTGATGCTATTAACTTTAACAATTTCAATATCATCAATTTTTATATCATTATTTTTATGTTGCTTTAATGTAGCCTCCTCAGTTGTAACAATTCTTGTTTTAAGATATGGATGAGCATTTATTGCCTTAATAATTGCACTTTTAAGTTTTTCTGCATCAATACTACCCTCAAATCTTGAAACATTAGGCATAGTATATTTTATTTCATCAGGATTTTGTGCACATTCATAATAAATTCCTAATTGATTTTCAGTTAATGGGAAGTATTCCATATCTTTAGCTGATTTAATTATCTCCTTAAGTTTATCATCTTCACCACTGCCACTTGCAATTTCAGCTGCGAAGTTTTTGATAGTAGGATTATTGAATAAAATGGAAATATCTAAATTAACACCCAATTCTTCATAAATCATTGAATTTAATTTCATTAAAATTAATGAAGTATATCCAAGTGCATACAAATCATCAGTAGTACCAAATTGATCTGTATTAATTAAATCAGAAGCTAATTTGAATAATTTTTCTTCGGTTTCATTTTCAGGTTTAACATTTTCTAATTTTAATGTAGGAATTGGTAGGTTTTTAGTGTCTGTTTTTCCATTTGGAGTTTGTGGAATTTCATCCAGTTGCATGAATGCAGTTGGAACCATATATTTTGTTAATCTTTCTTTTAAGTATTCTTTTAATTCATTATCGTTAATTTCACCATCTGCAGTATAATATGCACATAAATGGTCATTATTATTTATTTCCTTAATTACAACAACACATTGTTTTATATTAGAATATTTAGCAATATTGGATTCAATTTCCCCAATCTCTATTCTTAAACCTCTAAGTTTAATTTGATTATCAATTCTTCCTTTAATATCAATTTCACCATCAGGAAGTGCAACAGCATAATCCCCACTTCTATAATAAGGAACATTATTAATTTTAAGATAAACTTCTTCAGTTTTATCATCCATATTATAATATCCTTTACCTACACCAACACCACCAATGTATAACTCACCCATTACACCTAATGGAAGCAATTTACCATCAATATCCCTTACATCAGTCACATAGTTATGTAAAGGTTTTCCAATAGTTATTTTATCAACGTCATTGATTTTCTTTGAATTACTCATCACAGTTGTTTCAGTAGGACCATAAGCATTATATATTGATGCATTTGTATATTTGGAGAAATTATCGTAGAGATCTTCAGGCATCATTTCTCCACCCATACACATATATTTGAAGTAATGCATTACATTTCTAAATCCTTCAAATTCAAAGTATTGGTTTAATCTAGATGGAGTTGAAGACGGAATCGCATCAGGTTTTTCTCTTTCAATTAAATCAACTAACTCTTTAATATTTTTAACTTCTTCATCATTAGCTAGGACAATTTCAATACCAAATGTTAAAGCCATGAAATCAAGTAAGAATGGGTCAAATGATACTGTTGTTATAGCAAGGAATTTATTAAGTTTTAAATATTCATTGTAAACTAAATTATTTTTACTACTTGTAAATAAATTGGTAATATTCCTATGACTAATCATTACTCCCTTCGGATTACCTGTAGAACCAGAAGTATAAATCATATAAGCTGTATCAGTCGGTAACAGGTTAACTTTAGGATTGGATTCATTTTCATTATTAAGTAAATCTGCAATATCAATGGAATTACCTGAAGTTTCATCAGATATAATATAATCAGCCTGGCTGTTTTCATAAATATAATCAATTCTTTCCTGAGGATATTCCAAATCAATAGGAATATAAGCACAACCTGCTTTTAATATACCCATAATAGCCAATATAAGTCTGCTGTCTCTTGGAAGCATTACTAAAACATTACTTTTTGGTTTAACCCCTTTTTCAATAAGAGCATTAGCGATACGATTTGCTTTTTTATTAAGTTCACTGTAAGTTAAAGTTTCATTACATGCTGTAAGAGCAGTGTTATTTGGAGTTTCTTTTACCTGGCTTTCAAAACGTTTATGAATAAATGGAATTTCAACTTCATAGAATTCAGGAACTTCCACATCAGATACTAATTCAATATCAGATATTTTTACTGAATCAGTATTAACTTCCATGAATTTGTCTACAATTAATAAAATTGAATCTAAAAATGTTTCAATATAATCTCTTGTATATAATTGATCATTATATGAAATTTCAAAATTAACGGTATTTCCATTATCCAAAATTTGTAAATTAGTTTTAAATTCACCAGTAGTTAAATCATCATCAGATAATTCATAATCAGAATAACTTTTACCATCTATTACAATTCCACCACCATTATCAAATTCATGATATGCATAGAAAAATTCCGGTTTTAATTGATATTCCTCAGCAATTTTAGTATAAGGATAATAACTATTATTTATTGTATCTTTCCATGATTTATCTACATTTTTAATAAAGTCCTTAATGGAAACTTGTCTATCTGAAGAATCAATAATCAATGGAAGTGTTTTAACTAAAAATCCTTGTGTATTATAATAATTTGAATTAGCTCTTCCATTAAATATAGTGGTAATTAATGAATCAGAACGGAAAGTATATTTATTTAAGTTTAATATAGTGGCAGATAAGAATAATGCATTTTTACTTATTGAATTATCCTTACAATACTTATCAATACGATTTACATCAATATCTTTTACAATATTTTTAATTTTACCTTTATCCTCATCACCATTTAAGTTTGGATTTAAAATAGTGGATTCAATTTCCTGGCTTAATTTTTCATTGAAAAATTCACGAGCTTCATCATATTTTTCACTATTGGACAATTCTGTTTCAATAAGACTGTAAACAAAACCATCAACAATTTCATTTGAAAGTTCTTCACCATTATATGCATTTGCTATATCATCAAAAATAAATGATTGAGATACACCATCTGTAATAATATGGTGGAAATCAGAGAATAAAACAGTTTCGGTAGGAGTTTTATATATTTTAAATCTAAATAATTGTTCTCCACCTAAAGTAAATGCTTTTACATCATTAAATATAATTTCTTCATCAGTTATATTCTCATCAAGTTCAACAATTTCAATTTCATCAATTTCTGCATTTTTATTGTTTAATTGTTTAAGAGAACCATCTTCAAATGATACAATTCTTGTTTTTATATAAGGGTGTGCTTCTATTGTTTTAATTACCGCTTCTTTTAATTTATCTGCATTTACATCACTATCAAATCTTACGACAGTAGGCATAGTGTATTTAATTTCATATGGATTTTGAATACACTCATAATAAATACCCATTTGGTTTTCAGTTAATGGGAAGTACTCCATATCTTTTGCAGATTCAATAAACTTATCTAAAGAAGAAGATGAATCTTCACCAAGTACAATATCAGCAAATGATTTGATAGTTGGATTATTGAATAGTACTGAGATTTCTAAATTGACACCTAATTCTTCATAGATTAATGAATTTAATTTCATTAATGTTAATGAAGTAAATCCAATGGTGTATAAATCATCAGTAGTACCGAATTCTGTTGTGTCTGCTATTTGAGATGCAATATCGAACAATTTTTCTTCTGTTTCATTTTCAGGTTTTACATTTTCAAGAGTTAAAACAGGTTTAGGTAATGATTTAACATCAGTTTTACCATTTGGTAACTGTTACCATTTGGTAACTGTGGCATTTCATCTATTTGCATGAAAACAGTAGGAACCATATATTTAGTTAATCTGTTATTTAAATACTCTTTTAAATCATCAACATCAATTTCTTCATCTGAAGTAAAGTAAGCACAAAGGTGATCGTTGTTGTTAATTTCCTTAATTACAACAACATTACGTTTTATGCCAGAGTATTTTGCAATATTGGATTCTATTTCCCCAATTTCTATTCTTAAACCTCTAAGTTTAATTTGATTATCAATTCTTCCCTTAATATCAATTTCACCATCAGGAAGGACAACTGCATAATCCCCACTTCTATAATAAGGAATATCATTGATTGTTAAGAATACTTCTTTAGTTTTATCATCCATATTATAGTATCCTTTACCTACACCAACACCACCAATGTATAACTCACCCATTACACCATCAGGAAGCAATTTACCATCAATATCCCTTACATCAGTTATATAATTCAAAACAGCTTTACCGATTGTAATATTATCAGGGTCTGTTATTTCTTTGTAATTTGATGCAATTGTAGCTTCTGTTGGCCCATAACTGTTGTATACTTTAGCATCAGTGTATTTTTTAACACCATTAAACGCCTTAGCAGAGAATTGCTCCCCACCCATAACAATACACTTAGCACAACCAATAACATCACAGAATTCACTAACTTCCAAATAAGATAATAATCTTGAAGGCGTGAATTCCATAACTTCAGGTTGATTTGCCTTAATTAAACTAACTAAATCAACAATGTTTTTAATTTCACTATCATTAGCAAATATAATCTTAATACCATGTGTAATACCAGTTAAAATATCCTCAAGAGATGTATCAAATGCAATAGTAGCAATACTTAACAAATTATCATATTGAGACTTAGGATTTCCATCAGTCTGGTTACATGCATTTTCATGAGAAATCATTACACCTTTAGGATTACCAGTAGAACCAGAAGTATAAATCATATAAGCCAAATCATCAGGATTAACAGAAACA
>CADAAJ010000084.1 GCA_902785855.1 uncultured Methanobrevibacter sp.
TTAAATATTTTGTTTTTCAAATATATTAATTGTGATTTAAAATGTGTACTGCAAGTAACTATAAAACAGAGGATCATTATTTTGGACGTAATTTTGACTATGAATTTTCGTATAATGAACGAATTACAATAACTCCAAGGAATTATGTTTTCAATTTTAAAAAAATTGATTCTATTGAATCTCATTATGCAATAATCGGAATAGCTGCTGGTGTTGATTCATATCCTTTATATTATGATGCATGTAATGAAAAGGGTCTAGCTATTTCAGGACTTAATTTCCCGGATAATGCAGTTTATAGAGATTATGCTGAAGATATGGTTAATATAACTCCATTTGAATTTATTCCTTACTTACTTAGTAAAGCTTCAAATGTAAGTGAAGTAAAAGAACTGTTAAAGGATATTAATCTGGTAAATATTAATTTTTCACCGGAACTACCTTTAAGTCCACTTCATTGGATGATTTGTGATGAAAAGGAAGCTATTGTTGTTGAACCACTGGCAGAGGGTATTAAAATATATGATAATCCTGTAGGTGTTTTAACAAATAATCCTCCATTTGATAAACAGTTATTTTATTTGAATAATTTTAGAAATTTATCAAACAAAAGTAGTTCTAATAATTTTGGAGGAGACTTTGATTTGGATGAATATTCAAGAGGAATGGGTGCTTTTGGACTACCTGGAGATCTATCTTCTTCCTCAAGATTTGCTAAAGTTGCTTTTACACGTGCAAATTCATATTCTGATACAGATGAAGCAAGTAGTGTAAGTCAGTTTTTCCATATTTTAGGTTCTGTTGAACAACAAAGGGGATGTACATTTATTAAAGGCCCTAATTTTTATGAATACACAATTTATACTTCATGTTACAATACAAATAAATGTATTTTATATTATAAAACATATAACAATTCTCAAATTTCTTCTGTTAAGTTATTCAATGAGGATTTAGATTCTAATGAGTTAAAAAATTATGATTTAATTAATGAAGAAAACATTAATTTTATAAATTAATAAAGGGGTGAAATTACGGATACCATGGCTGAAAGTAGAAAAAAACTCCATGAAATTGAAGAAAAACAAAAATCCGGAAATAAATCCAAAACTAAAAAAATAAAAAACTTCTTTTTTGGATGCTGTAAAAACAAATAGTTTTTTATGTAAAATCATCAAATATAACATTATGTTTAAATATTATGTGGGGGAATTAGGTGAAACTTAAATTATTGATATTATTATCAATAATGATTTCTGTTTTAATTTTAATCCCTTCAGCTTTTGCTGTTGATGATTCGATTAATCAAATAGATTCTTTATCTGATATTGATAATGATAAATTAGGAACTAATGATTATTATTTTGATGCTTCTGTTAGTAGTGATGGTGACGGATTGAAAGATACTCCGTATAAGAATATTAAATCTTCCAGATTGCTTGATAATTCAAATTTATATTTTGCAAATGGTGAATATTCTTTTAGATTTAATAAAGTAATTTCTGATATTTCTTTTTACGGTCAAAATTCATCAAAAACCATTATTAATGCAAATGGTTATAAATTAACTGTTTCCGGTTTGACAAATTTTAAAAACATTACTTTAAAAAATGTTGTTTTAATAAATAAAAATAATTTAACTGCCACAAATACTATTTTTTCATCATCTAAAGGTTATAAAATAGATAGTTATGGAAATAAGGGTGGAGCTATTTATTCGAACAATGCAAGTATAATTCTTGAGAATTGTACTTTTGAAGATAATGCTGCTGAATATGGTGGAGCAATATTTATTGATGATGGTAATTTAAAAATTATTAATTCAATATTTTCAAATAATATTGCTTATAATTACGGTGGTGCAATAACTGCACTTAATTCTAATGTATCAGTAAATAATACTCGTTTTATTAATGATAAATCTTCAAATGATGCTGGTGGAGCTATTTATTCAAAATATTCTAATTTAAATATTTATAATTCAAATTTTACAGATTTATCTGCAGATTTTGGGTCTGCTGTAACTTCACTTAGTTCAAACACAAATTTGAATAATATTATTTTTGACAATAACACTGCTAAGTTTGAAGGCGGTGCATTGTATCTGATGTATGGATCTTTAAGTTTAACCAATTCTAAATTTTATAATAATTTGGCAAATAATGGTGGTGCTTTATTTGTTGACAGTATGGATTTCTTTAATATTGATTCCAATTATTTTGTAAATAATCATGCTAATAATTTTGCAGGTGCATTATATTCTGTTTTTAATTCATTTTCAATCGGCATAAACACCTTTGAATATAACTCTGCTAAATATTTCAATGACAAATATGAGTCATCTTCATTTGATTTTATAGGAAATAGAAATTATACTTTATATTCAAATAATATAACCTTTGATGGTGAAATTCCAAATTATTACAGTTTGGTTGATGATAATTTCATCACAAGTGTTAAAAACCAGGAAAATGGTGGAAATTGTTGGGCATTTTCTGCAATAACAACTTTAGAATCATGTATTTTAAAAGCTGGTGGTCCTGTTTTAGATTTATCAGAAGAGAATATGAAAAATATAATGGCTTTATTTTCTGATTACGGTTGGGATAATGAACCTAATGAAGGTGGAAATTTCTACATGGCTACAGCATATCTTGCAAGCTGGTTAGGACCAGTTTTAGATAGTTATGATTTATATGATGGTGAATCTGATTTATCAACTGTTTTTAATAGTTTAATGCATGTTCAAAATGCTCTATTTTTAAAAAGGAATGATTTTACTGATAATGATGAAATTAAAAAAGCAATTCTAAAATATGGTGCGGTTACATCATCAATGTATTATGATGATGATTATTTATTCAGTGGTTATAAATATTATAATCCGGTGTATACATCTTCCAATCATGCTGTTACAATTATCGGATGGGATGATAATATGGAAATTTTAGGCAATACTGGTGCATGGATTGTCAGAAACAGTTGGGGTCCGAATTGGGGAGTTAATGGTAATTTTTATGTTTCATATTATGATGTTAGTTTAATGCAGATTGGAAAATTAGATGGATGTACATTTATTTTAAATGATACTATCCACTATGATAAAAATTATCAGTATGATATAGATGGATGTACATTTGCTATTTCATATTCCAGTCAATCTGGAGCTAAAGTGAATAAATATTATAAAAATATTTTCACAGCTACAGAAGATGAATATTTAGCTGCAGTATCAACATATTTTTTAGGTAATTATGATTGGACAGTAAATGTTAAAGTTAATGGGGTTTTAAAAGTTTCGAAATCTGGTTTTTCAAATCCTGGTTATTATACTATTGATTTGGGCAAACTAATACCTCTTTTAAAAGATGATGAATTTGAAGTTGAATTTAAAATATCTGCTTTAGCTAAAGTTACTATTCCATTTTGTAGTTTTAATACAGCTAACAGAATTTCATCTACTCCTGGAGTATCTTTTCTTAAAAATGGTAGTGCTTATCAGGATTTATATTCTACCAATAAGGTAGCATGTATTAAAGCATTTACAACTTATGGAATTGATACAAAAACTGATTTAGATATTATTTATTCAGATATTTTTAATATTACTGCTAGAGTTAGTGATATTTACGGCAATAAATTAAATACGGGCAATATTACTTTTAATATTAATGGAGTTTTAAAATCATATCCTGTTATAAATGGTGTTGCATATATCACTGATTTGCTCAATAGTGAAGAAAATTATATTTCAGCTCAGTTTAATGCAGACGGATATATTTCATCATCTAATTTCACTTCATTTAAAAGAACTGTTATTGATGCTGATGATTTAAATACTATTTATGGTAATGGAGGTTCATTTAATGTTCATTTAAGTGACCTTTATGGAGGTAGTGTTTCAAATCGTTTAGTCAAATTTATTTTAAATAAGATAACTTATGAAAGAACTACAGATTCAAATGGTATTGCAACACTACCTGTTAATATGGATGCTGGTGATTATGATATAATAATTCAATATGCTGGTTATAACAGTCAAAATACAAATTATTCAATAACTAAAAAGGTTAACATTGCTAAAAAAGAAGTTAATTTGACTTTAAGTGTAAAACAGGATAAGGATGATGCAGTAGTAGTTATTAATGCTGGTGAAGGTGTTAATGAAGCTATTTTTGTCTACATTAATCAGAATGATCATGATTATGTTTTGATTAATGGATTAAAAGAAATTAACTTAAATGATCTTGATTATGGTAAGTATACTATTGAAGTTATCGGTAAGAAAAATTATTTATTCTTAAATAATACATTAACATTTGATGTTAGTGTTAAAAGAACTAAATTATTTGCTGATAGGTTAATTACTTTTTATGGAAGTGGAGCACTTTTCACTGTCCAATTAAAAGATGTTTATGGTCAGTTAATTAATGGTAAGGAAATTGTTCTTTCAATTAATGGGGATAAAATTATTAATACTACAGATTCTTTAGGTATTGCATCATTTGCAATTAATTTAAATGCAAATAGCTATGATTTAAATGCAAGTTTTTCAGGTGATGATGATTATATTGAATCAACTATTTCATCTAATGTATTGATTAAATCAACTGTCATGTTTTATAATTCAACATATACTCAGAATTCTAATTATTGTGTAAGTTTTCTTGATAGTGAAGGTAATCCTTTAGCAAATAAAAATGTTAAAATAACTATCGGCAAGGTATTTGATATAAAAACTGATGAAAATGGATTTGCATATGTGAATTTAACTGTTGATTCAGGCAATTATGTAGCTGAAATTTTTAATTCCGAAACTGGTGAAACAGTTTATCAAAATATTCAAGTTCTTGAAGATATAAAACCTCCTGTTGATCCTGGTAAATCAGGTGATGATAATTCATCAGGTGATAGCGGTAATACTCCTAGTATTGATCCTTCACATGATTCAGGTAAAATGCAATTAAAAGCTAAAAATATCAAAGTTAAAAGAGGTAAAAAAATTAAGTTTAAAGCTACTCTTTTAGATGCCAATTCACATCCTATAAATGGTGTAAAAGTTACAATGAAATTTAAGGGTAAAAAATACAAAGTTAAAACTAAAAAAGGAGTAGCAACATTAAAACTTAAATTAAAACTTAAAAAAGGCAAATATAAAATAATTACTCAATATAGTAATTTAAAAATTAAAAATACAATTCAAATCAAATGATTGTATTTTTGATTCTTTTTTTTATTTTTTTCGAACTTGTTAAATCAACTATTTTTTTTTAATTTTTACCAATTGTTATATAGTATTAAATCAATAAATCATAATATTCTAAACTTTTAACTAATTGGAGGAAAATATTTTGTTCAAGATAAAAAATCTTTTAATCATTTTTGCATTATTGGCATTGATATTGTGTATTATTCCGTGCGGATTTGCAAGTGAAAATCAAACACATACTGATATTCAATCGGCAGTTGATAATCATGGAGGAAATGATAAATTAACTGCTAGTGAATATTATTTTGATTGTAATAACGATAGGGAAGGTAATGGATCAGCAGATAATCCATATAAAACATTTGCAAATCATGTTCGTGATAACTCTATAAATTATATTGCAAGTGGTAACTATGACGGCAGTAATATTGGGTCCCATAGTAATGTAGAGTATATTGGAAGCGGTGCTTTAAATACTATTATTGATGGAAAAGGTTTATCAATAAGTACTTTAAACACTTTAACATTTAAAAATCTTACTTTGAATAATTTTAAGATTAACAATAACGGTAAATTCAATGGGGAAAATGTTATTTTCACTAATTCAAATTCCGGTGTAATAACATCTTATAATAATGTTTCTTTAAACAATTGTACTTTTATTAATAATTACAATGATAAAGGTGGAGCAATTTTTACCAGTGGTGGTCATTTAAACATTGTTGGTTGTGAATTTATTAATAATACTGCAAACTTATGGGGTGGTGCAATATCTGCTGAGTCTACCTCAATTGTAATATCAAATACAAAATTTAAAAATTCCAAATCCAAAAGTGATGCTGGAGGAGCTATATTTCTTAAAAATGCAGATTTATCTGCTAATAATTTAAATATTTTTAACTCTTCAGCAACATTTGGTGGTGCAATATGTTCTATAAACTCAATTTTAAACTTAACTTCTTTTGTTGGTGACTATAACAAGGCCAAATATCAGGGAGGATCTGTTTATAAAATGTATGGAAAGTTGTATATTACACAATCCAATTTAACAAATAATTTTGCAGATAATGGTGCAGGATTATTCATAGATCAGGTAGGATACCAATTAGTTAAAAATAATAAATTTATAAATAATACTGCTTTAAGTCATGCTGGAGGATTTTATTCACTTTTTAATTCAAATTCAACAATTGAAAATAATGAATATTCAAACAATCATGCTCAATATAGTCCTGATTCATTGATTACTAATGAAATTAATCTTTTTATTGGAAATGGAAATTATACTATGTATGTGTATAATCCATCAAATCTTACAGTTTTTCCTTCAAAATATGATTCACGTGAATATGGATATGTAACACCAGTTAAATCTCAGGGAAGTAATGGAAACTGTTGGGCTTTTGCAACAATGGCTACTCTTGAATCATGTATTTTAAAAGCAGGTGGACCAGCTTTAGATTTATCTGAAGCAAATTTAAAAAATCTTTTTGGTAAATATTC
>CADAAJ010000085.1 GCA_902785855.1 uncultured Methanobrevibacter sp.
AACCAACAGCAAAGGCAAAGCAACCTTTAAAATTACCAAATTAAACAAAAAAGGTAAAAAAACAGCTACTGTCAAGTTTGCAGGAAACAAATACTTCAAGGCTTTAAGCAAAAAAGTAAAAATAACCATCAAATAAGTGAATAAAAAACTATTTTATTCACTTCTTATTTTTTTAAATTTTTTCATAACCTTTCTCCTTCTCTTCTTTTTTTAAATATATTTTAAAATTTTTAAGATTTATTTGAAAAAATTTATATATATATTTTTATATAGTAAATAATATATTAATTAAATTAAATTTTAATTGATATTTTTATCCTTATTTTTAGGATAAGAATTTTTTCACGGAAAAATTTTGAAAAATAAATGAAGGTGATTATTATTAAATCCAAATATTTTATTTTGGTTTTAGTTTTGATATCCATTATTTCTATTAGCGCCGTTAGTGCTGTAGATGATGTTGATATTGGAACTGATGTATTAGAGACTACTGATGATTTATCTGTAGACACTGTTTCTCTAGATGAAAGTGTTGATTTAAGTAGTCCAGTTGAAGAAAGTGTTGATTTGTCTGCAGATGATGTTTCTGTGGATGATGATTTAGGTGAAAGCAGGATAATAGATGAAAACATCGATTTGTCTGTGGAAGATGATTTAGATGAAATTAGTTTTAATATAAATGGAAATTCAAATGATTTAAACGAAAACTTAAGAGAAAGTTATGATGTTGTTACATCCAGTAATTTAAGTAATTATTTTAATAATGATGGAACTTTAAAAACTAATAACAATTTGAAATTTGAAGGATTTTTTTGGGGAAGTGCCATTACTACACTTGTGATTGATAGGAATATTTCAATAAACACTACAGATGCTTTATTTGAGAATATGGGTTTTAATTTAAAGGCTTCAAATGTTTCTATTGAGAATTGTACATTTGTATTTGATTGGGGAATGCACACTCTTGATTCCGTAATTAGGATTAATGCAGATAATGTATCAGTGGTTAATGTAACTTTCTATACTTTTGAAAATGTATTTGGAGATTTTATTACAATTGATGTTAATAATTCTAATTTCAGTTCTATTATAAACAATAGTTTTGTTTATTATGTTAATGGTCAATGTGCTCAAAATTATAATTATGTTATAAAATTAAATTTAAGTAATTATTCAGTAATTAGAAATAATAATTTTGATGCGTTTATTCCATTGAAAAGTGTGAATTTTAATGTTTCTACATTTCCAAGTATAGAAACAGATTTGGCTGCAGTTATTGCAGTTCAAGAGTCTAATTATTTACAACTTTTAAACAATACTATTAATTTGGAGGCAAGTTCCTCTTCTTCTTCCATTCCTACTTTAGACACAATAATTATAGTTAAGTCTAATAATTCACTTATTTCAAATAATATAATTTCTGAAAGAGATTTTAATAACTCTAATAGCAATTATTTATATGGTATTGATCTTTATGAACTATCAAATGTAACTATTTCTAATAATAATGTTTCTATTTCTACAATTGGTGGTGTCATCACTCCTAAAGGGGCAGGTGCGGCATATCCTATTCAAATTACTGGTCCTGTAAGTGATATTTTTATTCATGATAATAATTTAACAACTATTAACAATGGTCCTAATTGTGGCATCTATTCTCAAAATTATTATGGTCCAACTTATCTCAATATTTCTAATAATTTTATTAATGTAACTGGTAGAGCTACAAATGATTATTATTCATTGGTTTCAGGTATGGAACTCCAGGATACTAGTGTAACAATTTTTAATAACACAATTTACGCTCAAAATCTTAATAATTATAGCAGTTCTAATAATATTTATGGTGTAAGTTATTATCAGACAACTCCTAATGGCCATACATTTGACATATCTGAAAATACAATTAGAACTAATGGACACTATGCTGTTTATTTAGCGTCATCACAAGGTAGTATTGTTTATCATAATTTCTTAAAGACTTATGACCTATGTTGTAACAATGCGGTTCATGCAAATGCTTTTATTCTTGACAATTATTGTTCCTGTACTAATTGTAATTGTACTTCCAATAACATTTGTTCAAACTCAAATAATGTTAATAGTATGATTAGTTCTGAAAGTAAAAAAATAAATTCAGAAATTTTAATGTTGACTGCAATTGATGATGAAATTTTAACTGATGAAGAACCTCAAACCATTGATGTTTATATAGGTCAAAATATTGATGAAGGAAATGGAACAGAAGAAAATCCATATGCAAATTTAACAGTTGCTTGGAATAAGATCTTAGAGTTACCTATTTCATCTCCAACAAATATTGTTCTAAACTTCAAGGAAGGGGATTATATATTTGACAGTAATTTTGGTTCAGCATTGCAAGTTTCTGAATTTATGAATATTACATTGCAAGGAGTTCCTGAAAAAGAAGTTAATTTTTTATTTTATATGACCGATATATTTAACTTAAATAATTTAATAGGAATAAAATATTCAAATTTAAATTTTATTTTCTTCAATGGTAATGGTCTAAGTAATTCCTTTACTGTTGATAAAAATTTCAATGTAATTATTGAGAATTGTAAATTTATCAATGGAACTCGTCCACTAGTATTTACTGCTCCAGAATCTGGAGAGTATGTAAGAATAATGAAAAATTGTTCTTTCTTTAACTATAATAATATAGCTTTAATCACTTTTTCAGCAATGAGGAAAAATACAGCTTCATCAATAATTAATTATTGTACTTTTTATAATTGTACTGGTATGAATGGGCAAGGCAATCAAAAAGTTTGGATTTCAGCTTCCGTTATGATGGCTACTTTGGCGGATATTGATGCAAATTATATTTGGTGGGGTTCTAATTCTCCTCAAGTGAAAAACTATACTAATAGTGCTGGCAATGAAGTAAATATATTTACAGGTTCTGATAAGATTAATAATACCATATATGCAATTTACAATACTACTTTTAATGCTATTGGAAATAATCAATTTGAAGTAATCGGTAAATTGACTTGGAATGATGGAACTACAGATGGTATTGAGTATTTATATGACATGCCTGTTTCTTTGGTTTCTACTACCGGTACTTTTAATGAGTCTAATCCTGTTTTAAAAGATGGTATTTTTACAGTTATTTACACTAGTGATAGTTCAACTAATGAGATTACTGCTACTTTGGATAGGGAAGTTCAAACTTTAACCTTCAATACTATTGAACTTCCTATTAGTGTTGAGGATATTAATTATGGTGAGTATGCTAATGTCAGTGTAACAATACCTGCTGGCATTAATGCTATTGTTAATGTTACTGTAAATAATCAAACTTACTCTGTAAATGCAGATAGTAATGTAATTGTTCCTATTAATGAGCTTTTAAGTTGTGGAATTTATACTGTTGATGTTATTTTGGTTGATGCTGAAAATAATGTTTATGGTTCCAATTCAACTACTTTTGAAGTTAAGAAGATTGAACCTAAAGATATTGACACTATTTTAAATATCACTAGTCCAACTGATGGAACTTCTGCTAGTTTTAGTATTGATTTGCCTAATGCTACTGGTAATTTAACAGTAACCGTTAATAATAAAAATTACACTAAGGAATTAGTTAATGGTAAAGCAACTGTAGAAATCACTGATTTGCCTGCAGGTACTTATAATGCTGTAATTACTTATTCTGGTGATGATAATTTTGCACCTATTAGCAAGAATGCCACAATAACTATCAAATCTGCAACTCCTTCTAAAGTTGCTACTAAATTGTCTGCAGCTAAGGTCACTGCTACTTATAATGTTGCTAAGAAGCTTGTAATCACTCTTAAGGATGCAAATGGAAAAGCTTTAGCAGGCAAAAAGCTTACAGTTAAAGTTGGATCCATTAGCAAGACCTTGAAGACTAATGCTAAGGGTCAAGTCAGTCTTAATATTGCAAAATTAGTTCCTAAAACATATAATGCGGTAATCAAGTTTGCAGGTGATAGTGCTTACAGTGCTTCTTCTGTAAAAGCTAAGGTTGTTGTTAAAAAAGCTAAAGTCAAACTTGCAGCTAAAGCAAAGACATTTAAGGCTAAAGTCAAGACCAAAAAGTATACTGTTACCCTTAAAAACAATAAAGGTAAAGTATTGAAAAAGGTCAAACTTACCTTAAAAGTAGGCAAAAAGACCTACAAAGCTACTACAAACAGCAAAGGTAAAGCAACCTTTAAAATTACCAAATTAACCAAAAAAGGTAAAAAAACAGCTACTGTCAAGTTTGCAGGAAGCAAATACTTCAAGGCATTAAGCAAAAAAGTAAAAATAACCATCAAATAAGTGAATATTTCATTCACTTTTTTTTTTTTTTTTTAATCGTTATTAAATTTCTATTTTTTTAAATTTTTTCTTTTAACCTTATTCTGAAGAGGAAATATTATTTTGCGTGTTTTTATATTTTTAAAAAATTAGTTATAAATATCACATCAAATAAAATACTAATATAACTCGAAAATATAGATTGCAATATTAACAATTTTTTATTTATAGTAGTTTACCAAACTTTTATTATAGATGACTGACAAAAAGTATATTATGTCAGGAAAATCAAAAATTAATCTGGAAGAAATAATCACAAAAGAAGAGCTGAATGAAGAAATGAGCCACTATGTGGGCCCATACAGATACTATCAACGATTAATTGCCATTAAATTCATTATAGAAGGCAACACAATCAGCGATGCATCTAAATTACTCAATTTATCATACCAAACAGTACATAGATGGGCAAAAACATGCGAAAAAGAAGGATTAGAAGGTTTAAAACCCTCTTTCGGAGGAGGAAGACCATCAAAATTATCCTATGAAGAATTGATAGAATTGGATAAAATCATAGAAAACACTCCTGATTTATCAATGAAGGATGTACAACTATTAATCAAAGAAAAATTCAATGTAGACTATAGTTTAAAGCAAATAGGAGTTATAACAAAAAAATTAGGATATAACTATAGCAAAGCATATCCGATCTTTAAAAAAGCTCCCAAAGACGCAGAAGAACAGTTAAAAAAAACTTAGAAGAATATGAAGTTAACGAAAACGATATTCTGGTCTTTTTTGATGAATCTTCCTTTTTAAATGAACCATATAACTCAAAATCATTATATAAAAAAGGAACAGAGCATAAAACCGAAGCAAATCCTTACAAATTCAAAGCAAATGCTATAGGATCTCTAACAATAAATGGTAACTCAAGCATCACAATTACAGATTCATCAACAGCTCCAGAAATCGCAAGAGCATTAATAAACTTAAGAAAAGAAAATTTAGAACAAAAAAGCACTAAAAAATCATTAGAAAACGTATTAGAGAATATACAGTTAACTAATGAAGAAATAGAAGAAATTTTAATAGAAAATAGTGAAGATTCTAAAAGTTTCACTCGAAAAATAGAAAATGCGATTGAAAAATACGGCAATGACACAACCATTCTTGCTAGAATAGTTGGAAAACATTGCAATCGTGAATCAGTAAAGAATATAAAAAGAAAAAGAGAAATAAAAAGAAATCTGACTTTAAATTTCTTAAATAATGAAAATATCGAAAGAAAAATGAAATGTGAAAAAAGAATTTGCTTAATATTGGACAATTATAGTGTTCATAAGTCTGCATTTATCAAAAAAATAGCGGAAATTCTCAATATCAGGCTAATATACTTACCACCTTATTCTCCACAGCTAAATCCAATTGAACAACTTTGGAGAAAGATGAAAAGAATTATTAGAAAGAAATATTTGTATTCTGAGGAATATTTAAAAGAATTAACCGAAAAAACATTCTATAAATGTCTTTTAAATAATAAATTATGCGACTTATGGCTAGAAACATTTATAACAAAAGTTTGGTAATATACTATAAATCTTATTTTAAAAATAATATAATATTATAAATTTTTATTTAGTGATAAAATGATAGACACTCATTGTCATGTTAATTTCAAGGATTATGATGGGGACAGAGACGAAGTTGTCGAAAGAGCCAAAGCCAAATTGATTGGATTCATCGACTCAGGTTTCGGCTATGAAAGCAATATAAAGTCATTGGAACAGTCAAAAGAATATGAATGCTTTGCATACTCCACTTTTGGCTTCCATCCGGTTTCATCTCAAAACTGCACTCAAAAAGAGCTGGATGATGTAAAGGAACAGGTCATCACTCACATAGATGAGATTGTGGCCATAGGCGAAGTTGGAATGGATTTTTACTACTGCACAGACAAGGCCTTAAGGGAAAGGCAGAAGGAAATCTTTTTGGAATTCGTAGAACTTGCAGATGAATATAAAAAGCCATTGGTGATTCATGGAAGAGATGCCGAGAAGAAGATCTTCAATATTCTTGAAGATTATGATGACATTCCAAGGGTGGTGTTCCACTGCTATGGAGGAAGCGCTAAACTGGCTCGAAGAATTGCAGACAAGGACGAATACTACATGAGCTGCTCCACACAGGTCTGCTACAGCAAGGCCCATCAGGAGCTTTTCAGCAAGATTCCATTGGAGAGAATCCTGACTGAAACAGACAGCCCATATCTTGCAATGACCAAGGAAGAGAGAAACGAACCTGCAAAT
>CADAAJ010000086.1 GCA_902785855.1 uncultured Methanobrevibacter sp.
CATCTAGAAAATGAAAATATCCCATCTACGAACAATAAAATTGAAAATATCTTCCAAAAAGTATTTCCAAAACATATAAAAAGAATAATGAAAATAGAATAAGGACTTTCAAGCAGATTCATGCTAAAATTAAATCATTGGAACATAAATAATGAAAAAGAAAAAAATCACACAAGTTTTTGAAAGAGCCAAATAATAGGAGATTAGAATATTTACCTAACCTCACGAACATATTATTCATTTAGTTTTTCAGTTCTTCTGCTTATGCTGTTTCATTAGATTCCGCAGGATAGTATTGATTTAAATCTAATTCAACTACACTTTCAGATTGTGTATCTAATGGAATATTAGAACTTGGATAATTATCTTTGACCTCTGGATTTACGGCTGCTAAAACATATCGCTCAGTATAATCTGGAACTCTATTTATTTCATCAGCCTCATTACTAGGAGTAGGTTTATATTTATATTTACCAGAAATTATCTGCTTATACTCAGAATAAAACTCAGGGCCATTGACATAATAATGATAACCAGGTTCTCCACATACATATACACTTCCTAAAAATTCTTTTGTATACTTATCAAAGGTAGGAACTAACCATGCATTCAAACGAGGATGTTTATAAACTGGGTATCCAACAATTTCATTTTTTTCCAAATGAACATTTCTTTCAACATCTAATTTAGCTTCCAGTGCTTCATCAAAAGAATCATTAGAATTATTTTTATCATGTCCACAATTATGATTATTATTCGATGAAGATTGCTTGTAATAATTATTATTTATATTACCTTCAACATTATTAGTATTGTTTGTATTGTTTAAACTAATATTTTTATCATTCTGTTTGTTTTGAAGGTTAGTAGAATTATTAAATATTGAATCATTATTTATTTTATGTGTATTGTCTGCTAAAATAAAAATATAACTCATAGCACAAATTATCAATAAAAGAATTAATAAAACCACTAATATATTCCTTTTTTTCATAATACTCATTCCTCATTAATTATTTCAGTATTCTGAGAATAAGATTCTGTTGAATACTGTTGATTTGCATCTAATTCAACTACACCTTCAGACTGTACATCTAATGGAATATTAGAACTTGAATAATCCTCTTTCATGTCAGGATTTACAGCTGCTAAAACATATCGTATAGGAGGTTCTTTATTCATTTCAGCGGCCTCAGAACTAGTAATATCAGGTCCAGATTTAGGTGTTTTACCAGAAATCACTCGCTTATAGTCAGAATAAAACTCAGGACCATGGACATAATAATGATAACCAGGTTTTCCACATACATATATACTTCCTTTAAATTCTTTTGTATACTTATCGAAAATCGGAACTAACCATGCATTCAAATCTGGATCTTTATAAACTGAGTATCCAACAATTTCATTTTTTTCCAAAGAGACATTTCGTTCGACATCTAATTTAGCTTCCAGTGCTTCATCAAAAGAATCATTAGAATTATTTTTATCATGTCCACGATTATTATTAGATGAAGATGATTTGTAATAATTATTGTTTATATCGCCCTCAATACCATCATCAGTATTATTTGTATGGTTTAAACTAATATTTTTATCATCATGTTTGTTTTGAAGATTAGTAGAATTATTAAATATTGAATCATTATTTATTTTATTGGTATTGTCTGCTAAAATAAAAATATAACTCACAGCACAAATCACCAATAAAAGAATTAATAAAACCACCAACATATTCCTCATTTCATTTAATATTCATTCCTCATTAATTATTTCAGTATTCTGCGAATTAAATTCAGAATACTGTTGATTTGCATCTAATTCAACTACACTTTCAGATTGTGTATCTAATGGAATATTAGAACTTGGATAATTATCCTTGACCTCAGGATTTACAGCTGCTAAAACATGAAAATCTGATGAATCAGGTATTTCTTCAATAGGATTAGGTTTATATCCTTTATTAGGCTTATTTGAATCGTGATTATATTTGCCAGAAATTATTTCCACATATTTAGAATAAGAATCAACACCACCAAAAAATCCGTGACCCATAGGTCCTGTCCAGACTGCCTCTAGAAATTCACCTGTTTTTTTATCAAAAGCTGGTACTAACCACAAATTGTTGGTTTTATAAATTTCACCTATTCTAACATCATGTGTTGTTCCACCTTTACCATCATGCCACGCAACATGTGTCCTAATGAGCTCTTTTAACTCTTCTTCAGTTAAATTATCAAATTTATTATTGGATTTATTTTCATCAAATACACTTTTAGATTTATTTTCATAGTTATTTTTCTTATTAATATTTGCAGAGTATGACTCTTGATTAACAGTATTATTTATATTACTTAAATTAACAGTATCTGAAGATAAATTACTAGAAATATTACTATTATTAATACTAGAATCACCAGTATCATTAAATAAATTATTATTTTTAATCAAAAAATATCCCGAAAAGAATAATATAAATAAAATCAAAATAACGATAATAATTTTCATTTTCATTAAATGACACTCCTAATATCAAATTGTATATTGGTCAAGGCATCATTATCCCAATGATCACCATAATGAACTACCCAAGCATTATTAATAAAATGCTCTTCATAAACCTTACATAATATATCATTAAAAATAACATATTTTGAAATAAAATTATATGTAATCTTATGACGGCCAAGATATGGTTCTAAATTAAGTCCATAAAATTCACTTCTAATAGTATAACAATATTTATATATTATTATAGTATATAAAAGTTAAAGATTATTTACATTTTTATATAATAATTTTAAGTAATATAATTCAAAAATATATTAGTAATTATTAATGGAGATTCATGATGGAAAAAATAATTAATTCACATTGTCATATCTATCCGGAAAAAATTGCAGATAAAGCAGTTTTAGGTATTAGAGATTTTTATGATTTAGATATGTCATTAAATGGAAAAGTCGATGGTTTAATTAAAGATGGTGAAAAAGTTGGAGTTACACATTATCTTGTTCACTCTGTTGCTACCACTCCAAAACAGGTGAAATCCATAAATGAATTTATAAGTGAATCTGTTAATGCACATCCTGATTTATTCACAGGTTTTGGAACTTTACATCCAGACAGTGAAGATATTCAAGGAGATTTTGATTATTTAATTGAATTAGGTCTTAAAGGTGTTAAACTTCATCCTGATTTCCAGCAATTTGCTTTAAATGATCAACGTGCATTGGAAATTGGTAAAATTGTTGAGAAAGGAAATGTTCCAATATTAATTCATTGTGGTGATTTTAGATATAATTATTCCAATCCAGATCAGTTAAAACCTTTTTTAGATGAATTTCCAAATTTAACAGTTATTGGGGCTCATTTTGCAGGATGGAGTATTTGGCAGGAAGCTACAGAAAAATTAGCCGGAACTCCTAATTTATATGTTGATTTAAGTTCAAGTTTATATGATTTATCTCCCGAAATAGCTTTAGAATTAATCCATAAATATGGAAGTGACAGGGTTTTATGGGGAACTGATTATCCTATGTGGGATTCTGTTAGTGAAATGGAATATTTTAATAAACTTGATTTAACACAAAAAGAAAGATCACAAATTCTTTATGAAAATGCTGCAAAAATATTAAAATTATAATAAATGTTTTTTAAATGCATTAATGGCAGGTATGGTTAATAATTCATCATTTATCATATCATCAATTTCTTTTTTACTAAACCACCCGTAATCTGAGTGTTCACTACTTATTTTAACATCATTACTGCTGACAGATACACTCATTATTAATTGAATAGAATTTATCTTCTGTGATGATTTACATGCAATATATCTGTTTTCAACAACATTATATAATGATTCGATATTAATTTCAAGACCTGTTTCTTCAAGATATTCTCTTTTTAATGCTTCATCAAAAAATTCATCTTTTTTGACTTTACCACCAGGAATTTCCCACAGACCTGCATCATGACCTGAATTAGAACTGATTTTTAAAAGCAGAATCTTTTCGTTGAAAGTGCATATTCCCCTTACTGTTAGGCCCCATAAATGATCCATAATTTTGCCTCAGTATCCTTCACCATCATAAGTTGACGGATCATCATATATGTCTTCATCCCAATAGCTGTCTGAGATATATTCATCCATATCTAAACTGTCACCATAATTATTTTCATCATAATAATAGTACATTGATTTTCCATCAGTTTTATGAATTGTAAAGCTTTTTGATGTTTTGGATGGTGAATATTTATCACTGCCTTTAAATATTACATCAACTTTAAATTCTCCATTTCCCAAATAGAATTCATTTTCTCCAGTTTTATTTGTTTTTTGAGATTTGAATTTTTTAATAAGCTTACCATTTTTTGTTATATTTATATCAAAAAATTCACTAGGAATTGGATTATTATTTGAATCTTTTAAAGTGATAATAACACATGATCCGAATGAATCACTTTCCAAATTAATATGTGTTGCTTCTTTTGCAGATACTGCAGATATTGCAAATATAAATACAATCAATATTGAAATTAATAATATTTTAGTTTTCATTGTTTTAAAAATTAATAAAAAGTATTTATTTAATATAAATACTTATTTTTTCATAGCTTTTTCAACTGCAACTGAAACAGCTACAGAAGCACCAACCATAGGATTATTTCCCATACCAATTAATCCCATCATTTCAACATGTGCAGGAACTGAAGATGAACCTGCAAATTGTGCGTCTGAATGCATTCTTCCAAGTGTATCAGTCATACCATATGAAGCAGGTCCTGCTGCCATATTATCAGGATGTAGAGTTCTTCCAGTTCCACCACCTGATGCAACAGAGAAGTATTTTTTACCCTGTTCCATACATTCTTTTTTATATGTTCCTGCTACCGGATGTTGGAAACGTGTAGGATTTGTAGAGTTACCAGTAATTGACACATCTACTCCTTCAAGATGCATAATAGCTACACCTTCACGTACATCATCAGCACCATAACATCTTACTTTTGCTCTTTCACCTGATGAATATGCTTTTTCACGAATGACTTTAACTTCGCCTGTGAAATAGTCAAATTCAGTTTGAACATATGTAAAACCATTAATTCTTGATATGATTAATGCTGCATCTTTTCCAAGTCCGTTTAAAATTACTCTTAAAGGTTTTGCTCTTACTTCATTAGCAGAGTTTGCAATACCAATTGCCCCTTCTGCTGCTGCAAAACTTTCATGACCTGCAAGAAAAGCAAAACATTCACTTTCATCACTTAAAAGCATTGATGCTAAGTTTCCATGTCCAAGCCCTACTTTTCTATCATCTGCAACACTTCCAGGAATACAAAATGCCTGAAGTCCCTCACCAATAGCTTTTGCAGCATCTGATGCTTTAACACATCCCTGTTTTATTGCAATTGCTGCTCCAAGTGTATATGCCCAGCATGCATTTTCAAAACAAATTGGCTGAACACCTTTTACAATGTCATATGGATTAAATCCTTTATCCAAACAAATCTGTTTTGCTTCATCTAAATCTTTAATACCATATTTTTCTAAAACTGGAGTGATTTGATCAATTCTTCTTTCATAACTTTCAAATAAACTCATATTATTCACTCCTTGGATCTATTTTTTTAACTGCATCATCAAAACGTCCATATTGACCAGTTGCATCTTCAATTGCTTTTATTGGGTCTGTGCCGTTTTTTATTGCATCCAACATAACACCAATGTTAATGTATTTATATCCAATAATTTCATCATCACTGTCAAGTCCAATTTCTGTAATATATCCTTCAGTAAGTTCAAGATACCTTGGACCTTTAGCTTTTGTAGAATATATTGTTCCAACTTGGCTTCTGTGACCTTTTCCTAAATCTTCAAGACCGGCTCCGATTTGAAGACCATCTTCTGAAAATGCTGATTGAGTTCTTCCATATACAATTTGTAAAAATAACTCCCTCATAGCAGTGTTAATTGCATCACATACCAAATCAGTGTTTAATGCTTCTAAAATTGTTTTACCTACTAATATTTCCCCTGCCATTGCAGCAGAATGAGTCATTCCAGAACAACCCAAGGTTTCAATTAATGCTTCTTCTATAATTCCTTCCTTAACATTTAAAGTTAATTTACAACACCCTTGTTGTGGTGCACACCAACCAATACCATGAGTAAAACCGGAAATATCACTTATTTCTTTTGATTTAACCCATTTTCCTTCTTCAGGTATTGGAGCAGGACCATGATTAGCACCTTTATGAACACAACACATATTTTCTATTTCAGTTGAGTATATCATCTTTTTTCTCCAAAATAATTTGTTAATATTAATATATATCTATTATATATTTTAATTATTTCTAATTTTTTAACTATTCAACTTGTATTTTAATTTGCAAATTCCCATTATTGTAAAAAATGATTTAATCAAATTCATTTAACAGTAATGTAGTCATTAGGACATATTGCAACACAAATTTTACAGCTTCGACACACTTGATGGTCTCGAACAGAGGATATATTATCCTCTAAAATTAAAACATTATTCTGACAAGCTGTAATGCATTTTCCACACCCTTCACACTTTTATATATTTTCAAAATTAGTTTAAAACTATATATGTATCAAAGAAATAATATATAATTGATTACTATGAAGAAAATGGTTAAAATTTTATTTATCATATTAATTTTATTAATTATTTTTGCCGGAATAGTAACTTTAACACTAAGCAGTACTCAAGGTGACATTAATAATTTAAATAAATATGGAAAAATCATTGGAAATACATCCAATGGTACTGTTTATAAAATAGAATGCGGAAATTCCTCATCAAAAGATACTGCAATATTAATATTAGGTGTTCACAGTCTTGAAAGTGGTATTCATAATGCTACATATGAAACTGTTATGAATTTTACCAAAGAACACAGTTTAAATAAAAAATATATTGTATACTTTATAAAACTTAATTTTAAAGACAGCGGAATGAATACCAGTGATTATGACACAAACAGACATATGGGAGAACTTCTAGCCAATGAATTTGTTGTTCCAGATATCGAAAACTATAAACCATATATTGTTCTTGATGCCCATGAAATGGAAAGTTACTGGGATACACAGAGATATGTTGGTGTGATTAATACAAATTCCAGCACTACAATGCAATATGCAGGTAAAATAAGTGATAATTTAAGTTATCCTACATTAACAATTAATGGTGGTACTTCACCAAGATGGGTAACAATACCAATTTCTAAAAAAGGTCATAATGTTATTTTATTTGAAACAGCTCAAAGTGACACTCAGCAGAACAAAACAATAACTGCAAGAGATTTAATTAGAACTATTGATTCTTTACCTGTTCATTGAGCATCAAAGTTTTTTGATGTTTCAATATATTCTTTTTTTAATATTTATTTTTCAAAAAATATACAAAATTTTTTTACTTTTTTATTAATTTTAATCAAACAAAAATAATACAATTTATTTTGATATAATATCAATATTATTGGATAAATTTAAATACAATAATGCAATAATATATCAATTGGCCTATTGTTTAGTTAGGCCAAAAATTTAAGAGGTTAATTTAAATGTTTAAATTTGATAAAGAACAAGAAATTTTTGACTTCGCTGGAGTTAAAATGGGTGGACAACCTGGAGAATACCCTACAGTATTATGTGGGACTATTTTCTATGGTGGACACAACATTATCAGTGATGAATTAACTGGAGTTTTTGATAAATCCCGAGCTGAAACATTAGTTAATGATATGGCTGAAATTTCTGATGTAACAGGTAATCCTTATATTGTACAAGTATTCGGACAAACTGAAGAAGCTATTGTAAAATATATTGAGTTTATTGGAGATATTGTAGATGCTCCGTTTCTTATAGATTCAACATCTGGAGATGCAAGAGTCGCTGGTGCACAATATGCCGATGAAACCGGATTAACAGAAAGAGCAATTTATAACTCTATCAATATGGCAGCAGACAAATCTGAATTAGAAGCTCTCGCAGACACTGATATTTCTGCATCCATTATCTTAGGATTTAACCCTATGAATGCAACAGTTGAAGGTAAAATGGCAATGTGGGAAAACGGTGACGATGGAGCATATGAAAAAGGTTTACTTGAAGTAGCTGCTGACTGTGGTATCGATAAATTTATGATGGATACAGCAGTAACTCCATTAGGACAAGGTGCAGGTATTGCTGCAAGAACAACATTTGCTGAAAAATCCAAATGGGGATATCCTGTAGGATCAGGTATTCACAATGTACCTTCAGCATGGGACTGGTTAAGAGACTACAAAAAAGAAGGCCACAAAGACGCATACACAGTATGTGATATCGGTGCAAATATTGTACAGGTAATGTGTGGTGGAGACTTTGTACTCTTCGGACCAATTGATAATGCTAAAATTGCATTTCCTGCAGTAGCACAAACAGACATGTTTATTTGCGAAGCAGCAGCAGATATGGGTACTGAACCAATAGAAAATCACCCAATGAATAAACTATTGTAACTGCTTAATCAAATTAATTCATTAAAAAACCTTGAAATTAAAAACAAGTTCGTTAAAATCATTCAACCGAAAAATGATTTTATGAAAAATCTAAACATTAATCCAAAATACCAAAATAGGGCACTGGTCAAACACATCGGTGCCCTCCCATTTTAAAAAAAATAAATTTAAGGGATTAAAATTTCAATCCCAATTCATAAGCTTCTTTTAACTTATCTTGCTGTTCAGTTTTAACAATACCTGCAGGACCAGCACTACCTGCATCAACATGACCAATTACATCATAACCCATAAATCCAAATGGAGATGCTTTGGTAAGTTCAATATAATCTGCATAAGTATCTTCAGGTTGGTTTTCAGTGAAAATTAATGCAGCTTTACCAGATAAACTTTTATCAGGGTTTTGACCTATTGAATAAAATCTATCAATTATTAATTTACCTTGTGCTGACATTTGACCGTAATAAATAGGAGTTGCAAATATTACACCATCAGCTTCAACCAAATCATCCAATATTTTATTACCGTCATCCTTTCTAATACATTCCGGATTTTCAGCACAGTACATACATGCTTTACATGCATCGATGTTTTCATCTTCGAGATAGTATTTAACTACTTCTCCACCATTTTCTTCAATACCTTTTATCATTTCATCCATTAATACATCACAATTTCCACCTTTACGTGGACTTGCTTGAAGTGCAATTATTTTCATTTTTTAATCATCCTCCGATTATATAATCTACAAATAATTATATATTTTTTCATGCAATAAATAATTATAGTAAAGTTCAGGTGTTATTTGTGGTAAAAGTTTCAATAATTATTCCTATTTACAATGCTGAAAAATACTTAAAGGCATGCTTGGATAGTGTAATCAGACAGGATTTAGAAGATATTGAAATTATTTGCATTAATGATGGATCTTTAGACAATTCTGAAGAAATTTTAAATGAATATATGAAAAAAGATGAAAGAATAATCTGTATTAATCAGAATAATCAGGGCTCAGCAATTGCAAGAAATAAAGGACTTGAAATAGCTAAAGGAGATTATATTGCTTTTATTGACAGTGATGATATTTTTATTGAAAAAGACTGTCTAAATAAATTATATACACATGCCCACAAAAATAATGCAGATATGATATCGGCCAATCTTAAATTTTTAGATAAAACCAGAAATCTTATTGAAAATAAACATTATACTGAAGGAACTTTTTATTATTTTGATAAAAACTGTGAAATTTCACCTGACGAGTATGGAATACCATTTTATTTTTATAAAAATCTCTATAAAAATGAGTTTATTAAAAAATATAATATTACTTTTCCCGATTTAAAGAGAGGCCAGGACCCTATATTTTTATCAAAAGTACTTGCAAAATTAGATAAAATCCATGGAATAGCTATTGATTTTTATGGTTATATGGTTCCAGGTGATTTTTCAAAATTAAATAGCTATCAGAAAAAATATGACTATATTAAACAATACAAAGAATGTTTTGATATTTTAAACCAATCAGAGTTATTTAAAACTTCAGATAAATACATGAATAATTTAATGTTATATCTAGAAAATACTGTTGATAGCGAAGTATTTGATATAGTTTGTGATGTATTTGGCGATGAATTAAATAATTATCCCCAATATCATACATTTAAAGCCAGAAATATAATAAATAGATTAATTGAAAAATCTAGAGAAAACTATTATACTAAATCAAAACAGGAAATTGATAAATTAAAAGTTGAAGATAAAGATTTAAATTCACAGATTAAAATTTTATTAAAATCAGAATCATATAAAGAATTTAAAATCAATTTATTCAAATATAAATTAAATAAAACTGATGAAGATATTAAAAAATTAAAAAAGGAAAATAAAAAGCTTAAAGAGAGAAAAAATCCTTCAAAATTAAATATTTTTAATAAGCTTAGAGGTCGATAATATGGTGGAAATATCTGTAATTATCCCAATTTATAACGTAGAAGATTATTTATATGAATGTATAAACCATATTGTTAATCAGAGCTTTGAAGATATTGAGATAATATGTATCAATGACGGATCAACTGATAAATCAATGGATATATTAAATCAGTTTAAAGATAATCGGATTAATATAATCACACAGGAAAACAAAGGTCTTGGCGCTTCAAGAAATGTTGGTATAAAACATGCCAAAGGAAAATATGTTTATTTTATGGATGCAGATGATTATTTGGAATTAACCGCTCTTGAAGAGTTATATGCACTATGTGAAAAATTAAACACAGATTTTATAATGTTTAAATTAAAAAACTTTGATGATATAACAAAAGAAATTATAGAAGATGAATACTATTCAATGCCCTACTTAAAAAATCGTGTTGGAGATAATATTTTTAATTATAGTGATGTTAAAGATATTGCTCTAGATTTAGCTGTTAACAGTCCAGGTAACTTTTTTAAAAGAGAATTTATAAAAGATTTAAAGTATCCTGAAGGTTTATTGTATGAAGACAATGTATTTTTCACAAAAGCATTATTTAAAGCTGATAAAATCTATTTTTATGATAAATTCCTATATAACAGACGTGTTAGAAAAAACTCCCTTTCAAAATCACCTTCATTAGATACAATAGATATTACTGATTTATTATTAGATATTATAAATGAATATGGATACACAATACATAAAAAAGAATTATATTACCGGATATTTAATAATATTTATAAAATATTTGAAAACACCCAGGAAAAATATAAGGAAGAAGTTTTTTTAAAAATAAAAGAAAAATATCAAAAATACAATGAAAAATGGCAAGAAGATTCTTATTTTAGAAATGAATTAAATCCACGTTATAAAAATATTTTTGAAAGTGCCCTAAATTCAGATTCACCTGCTGAATTTGAGCTTAGAGTAAAACTTTTTGATAGTGAAAAAAAGCTAAAAAAATTAAAAAAACAAAATAAAAAGCTTAAAAAATAAATTGTATATAGTAAAGTAAATTATAATCCTAAAGACAATGAAAACATAGAATACTAAACAAATAAACTGAAAAATAGTAAAGATATATTATAAATTAAGATGTTTCAACTTAACTAAATCCTCTTTGAGTTCTGGAACTTCAACAGTCAATGCATACCACATTACATTGAACTCAGCTGATTCATATTTATGCGTCATGATATTGCGCATATCCTTAATACTGCGCCAAGGAATATAATTATGATTTTCTTTAAAATCATCAGATAGTCTGTCCACATTTTCTCCTATCTGGATAATGCACATACTACATGATAATTGAAAAATATCATTTACAATGAATTCATCATAACTGGAATCAAATTCATTGAGAATATTTTCAACTTTTTCACAATAATCAATAATATTATCAAGATATTCTAAATCTCTATTCACCATAGATTAAAACCTCATCTTTGCATATTTTTTCTAAAAATTTTTTGTTATGTGAACTGGTTGTTACAACGTCAACATTACATTTTAAAGATTGTTCCAAATCATGAATAAAATCAACTAAATCAATTAGACCTTTAATTTCACCCTTGTTAATTAATATATCAACATCTGATTCATCAGTTGCTTCACCCCTCGCATAAGATCCAAACAGACTCATACTAGAAACACCATATTTTATTGCAATAGGTATAGTTTTTTCTTTAATTTCATCAAGAGTGTAAATCATATAAACCACCAATTAAAACTTTAACAATGAATTTTATTATTTAATCCTGAAAATAATCACAAGATTTAAACTGTAACCTTAAGCCACATTCATGAAACAATTTAAATTAAAAAAAACTCTAAAATATTCTACCTAAAATTGTTATGTATATTTATTTTTTAAATAATATATATAAATTACTTTTGCAAAAAGGGACTGTCAAAATGTTAGCTCTTGATTTCTTTTTTCAATCCATCCATTTTTTTGAAGCATAATCTGATTGAATACTCCTTCCATTGTTCTGAATTTCTTTTTGTGTGCTCGTGGCATTGTATTGCCTATGTAATTTTCTATTTGATTATTAGTATTGTCTAATTTTCCTTTATGTCTTTTTTCAAGGAAGTGAATGAATTTTTTATATTCGGGGAAAAATTTTTCATCCATATAATTTTTTAAAAGC
>CADAAJ010000087.1 GCA_902785855.1 uncultured Methanobrevibacter sp.
AGGTATGGATAAACAAATAAAAAGACTAGTGAATGGAAATAAATATTGTAAAAGAGATTACCAGTTTGTAATTCAATCCGACCATGGGCAGACAAATGGAGCTACATTTAAACAAAGATATGGACAATCTTTTGATGAATTTGTAAAATCATTACTCCCTCAAGATATGGAGATTTATGCAAAAATGAATTCCAATGAAGATCACTATGCAGAAACTTTCATACCTTTTTCCAAACAAATAGAACGTGTTAATAAAAAACAAGAAAAAGAAGAAAAAGAATTAACAGATTCTGAAGTTATTGTTCTTGCTTCAGGTAATTTAGCAATGATATATTTAACACAATGGAAACATAGACTGACTTATGAAGAAATAAATAATCTCTTCCCAGAATTTATTCGAGAAATTGTCAATAATGAATATATAGGATTTGTGGTTGTTAAATCCACAGAAAAAGGAGATTTAGCTATTGGTAAAAATGGAATTTATTATCTAGACCAGGATAAATTTGAAGGAGAAAATCCTCTTGAAGGATTTGGAAAAAATATTGTGAAACATTTAAAAAGAAATATTTCATTTAAATACACCCCAGATATATTAGTAAATAGTTTTTATGACAGCGAAAATGATGAAGTCTGTGCTTTTGAAGAATTAGTTGGAAGTCACGGAGGAGTTGGAGGCAGTCAAAGCGAACCATTTATATTATATCCATCAAGTTGGGATGTTCCTGAAGAAGAGATAATTGGTGCTGAAAATATTTATAAATTATTAAAGGAAAATTTAGCGAAATTAAAATCCGGTGCAGATAATGATTAGTGATGATGAGGCTTTAGAAATTACGAAAAAATTAGAGGACACTAACAATATTGATATAAAAAAAACAATTGAAAATGCTGCAACTGCAGGATATCTTGGTGAAAAACATTTTTACTGCACTATCATTGAAGATGGAGGGCTGACACATACAATTCCTGAGATATTTGGAGACCCATATAAATCAATGAAATTAGATAATTTCTATTTTGATATTGTTTCAAAAGCTTTAGATGATAATGGGATTTTTATATCTCTAGGATATTGTGCTACCAATTTAATAATACCTGATGATGAATGTATTGAAGTAATTGAATATGAGGATTACGAACTTAATGAAGAAGAATATGAATATCTCATCGAATATAGTTTAATAACATCCAAAGGTATTAAAAAATTTAAAATATATGCAGAAGAAGGTATTAAAGGTCATGAAAAAACAGAAGATATAGGGTTAATGATTAAAATTATTGATAATAATTATAAAGCTTATTTTGCACTAAGATCAACTGACCAGTGTATGTCCAGTTTTAGAATCCTTCCTCTTAATATCAATTATCCAAAAGAACACCCATTATCTTTAAAAAATCCGATAAATAAAATTTTAATAAAAATGATTAATGAAACTATAATTTTATTATAAGAATATTATTTACTTTGGGTACTCAATGTATTGGAATCTGTAATTTCAATTGAATTGAGCATTTTAATCATTGTATTAGTGTCTTCACCCATCAATCCAAAATCATACCCATCAATTTCTTTCATAACATAATGCAAATTAGTTTGACCTGTCCTATCTTTATATATTGAAATATCTCCCTCATTTTTTTCAAAAACAAAATTATCAGAAACACTGTGATACCTCAATGTTGAAACATCAAACATGAACACTTGTTTTGAATATTTGCCCACATTTTTAAGAAAAATAAATCCTCCAATATTTCCATATGATGGAACTGATGAGAATTCTTCAAATTGAGCACCTACCGGAACATCCATTTTGAAAATTTCAAAATCCATTCTTTCAAGCGGAACATTCTCATAAAATATACCTGAAGATAATGAAATTGCAACTGCCAATATTGCTATAACTGCAACAAGTGCTATAATAATAATCTTATTTTTATCATTTAAATTATCTGGTGTTCTATTTTGAACTGTAATTTTATGCCCACAATCCGGACAGAATTTAGTATCTTCATTAATAGCTTTTCCACAATTTGTACAGTAATTATCCAATATTTCACCTCAACATTAACTATGTTTATCAAAGTATATATCTTTAAAATTAAATATATCATGAAAAAATTAAATGGCATTTAATTGCAATAATCATCAATAATACATGAAAAAATACAATTTATATTAATTTAATAATATGGAAATTACAAATAATATGTTAGTCATCAAAAATTTTTAAAAAATAATAGAGTGACCTATATGAAATAAATAAAAAATAGAAAATCAAGAAGCAAATTAAGCTTCTTTTTTAATTGATGCTATTGCACTTTGTGCACCTGATTTAACAAAACCACTTTCATCATCAAGTAATTTTTCAAGAGCAGGAATAGCTTTTTCATCACCTAAATTACCTAAAGCCCAAGCAGCTGCACCCCTTACTCTCCAATCTTCATCGTCTAAAGTTTCAATTAAAGGTTCAACAGCAGGATCACCCATACGAGAAAGAGCAGTTGAAGCTTCTCTTCTAACTAATTTATTATTATCTTTTAATGTTAAAATTAACGGATGAATTGCTTTAGGGTCATTTATTGCACCAAGTAAAGTTGCTGCATGCAATCTAATATTTTTCTTTCTATGAGATAATGCAGAAATTAATGGATCTACAGATTCTTCAGCCCTAATTTCCAATTCTCCCATTGCATCTTCAACAACAAAGTCATCTTTATCATTTAATAATTCAATTAATTCATCGATAGTTCTTTCCATATTTATCCCTCACAGTATTAACTACTGTTATTTATATAACAATATAGTATAAAAGTATTTCGATACTATACGAACAAAATTATAATTAATATATAAAGAAATAAATAATTTATAACAAATAAAAAATATTCTTTTTAAGTGAAATAATGTATAATATTGCAATAATTAGTGGAGATGGAATAGGTCAAGAAGTAATGTCTGCTTGTGAGTTTTTACTTGACAAATTAGATATAAATTTTAGTTTTAAATATGGTGAAGCTGGTTTTGATTGTTTTAATAAAAACGGAACAACATTACCTGAAGAAACAATAAAAATAGCTAACAGAAGTGATGCAGTATTATTCGGAGCATCCACCTCAACACCAGGAGAACCTAGTCCAATTATAAATTTAAGAAAAGCATTGAATGTATATGCAAATATACGTCCCATAAAATCTTACAAAGGTGTAAACTGCCTACGTGATGATATTGATTTCGTAATAGTTAGAGAAAACACAGAAGGATTATACTCCCAAATTGAATATAGTGAAGACAATAAAATGATTGCTGAAAGGCATATTACCAAAAAAGCATCAAAAAGAATTTCAAAAGCAGCATTCAACTTATGTATTAAACGAGAAGAAAACAAAGTAACATGCGTCCATAAAAGTAATGTTTTAAAAAAAACCGATGGTATTTTTAAAGAAAGTTTTTATGAAACAGCGAAAAAATATCCTCAAATTAAGACAGAAGATTATTATGTCGATGCAATGGCAATGTATCTTATTACTCAACCTCAAAATTTTGATGTAATTGTTGCAAGTAATTTATTTGGAGATATTTTATCTGATGAAAGTGCAGGACTTGTTGGAGGATTAGGACTTGCCCCTTCAGGAAATATTGGCGACCATAACGGATTATTTGAACCGGTACATGGTTCAGCACCAGACATAGCTGGTAAAAATATATCAAATCCATGTTCAATGATATTATCAGCAGTGATGATGCTTGATTATTTAGGAGAATGGGAAACATCAAACAATATAAAATCAGCAGTTGAAAAAGTAATAGCTGACTGTAAAATTAGAACTCCAGATTTAGGAGGAAATTCAAGCACAATGGATGTAACAAAAGCTATTGTACAGGAGTTAATATAAATGTTAAATATTACTACTTTTTTAGATGCAAATTCAAAACGTTTAAATAAAAATGTATTATTCAATCCAAAAAATGGTGAAAAATACACATCAAAAGAGATTTTATCAATAGTTTCAGAAATTGGAAGAAATTTAAAAGATATAGGAATAAAAAAAGGAGATCGTGTTTTAATTTATCTAAATAACTCAGAAGAATATTTATTTTCACTTTTTGCAATTTGGAGAATCGGTGCCATCGCCATACCTACAAATAGAATTATGACTCAAAGCGAACTAGAATACATTATAAACGACAGTACTGCTAAATTAATGATAACTGACAAACAAGGAAAAGATTTAATAAAAATCAACACATATATTCCGGAAAATATTGTAGAATATAAAACCTGTGATGTTTTAGAAGCTGAAAATACAAATTGGGATGATTTATGTCAACTGCAGTATACTTCAGGAACTACTGGCCAACCAAAAGGTGCTATGCTAACTCATGGAAATTATTTTACTGCAATACATAATGAATGTGATGTATTAACTTTAAAACAAGATGATGTATTTTTAGGAATCTATCCAATGGCTCATGTTGGATTGTCCTGGGCAATTTCAGCACTTAGAGCTGCAGCATATTATATTTTAATAGAACAATTTAATATTGACGAATATTTAAAATTATGCGAAGAAGAAAAAGTTACCGTACTAACCGGAATGCCCCCGGTAATACATTCATTAACTACACAAGATGCCCGTAAATACCTAAAAACCGTTCGTGAAATCATTTCCGGCGGAGGTCCATTACATAAAAAAATTTGGAAAGATTTTCACCAGACCTACCAAATTCCAATCATAAATGCTTATGGATTATCAGAAACAATAGTAATTGGAACCGGAACAGTAATTAGACCTGAAGATTATTGGGAAGCGGACAGATTTGAAAGTGTAGGACATCCAGTTTGTTTTTCAGAAGTGAAAATTGTTGATGAACTAGATTCTTCAAAAATATTAGATGAATATGAACATGGTGAAATTGCACTCAGAGGACCTGCAGTAGCTAAAGGTTACTGGAGAAATATTGAAAAAACAAAATCATCATTTTTAGAGGATGGATGGTTTTTAACTGGAGATATTGGATATCTTGATAGTGATAATCGTTTATTCATTACAGACCGTAAAAAAGACATGATAGTAATGAGCGGATGGAAAATATATCCTACCGAAGTAGAAGAAGTATTAATAAAATATCCTGAAGTAAAAGAAATAGCAATATTTAGTATTAATGATTGTCATAGAGGAGAACTTCCTGTTGCAGCAGTTGTTTGGCAAAATACTCCAGATGATGAGGGATTACTTAAGTATGCTCGTGAAAACTTATCAAGATACAAAGTTCCTCGAAAAATATTTGCACTTGATGAACTTCCAAGAGTAAACGGATGGAAATTACTTAGAAGAGAATTAAGAAAAATGTTTAAACAATGAAAAAAAAGTAGTAATGATAAATTTAGAAAAATAATTCTAAAAATATCTATTTATAAATCATAGTTCCAATGCCATCTGTTGTAAATATTTCTAAAAGTAATGAATGTTTTTTACGCCCATCAATAATATGGCAAGATTTAACACCATTTTCAACTGCTTTTACACATGTTTCAATTTTAGGAATCATTCCTCCGGAAATAACTCCATCTTCAATTAATTTTGGAACTTCTGAAATTTTTATTTTTTGAATTAATGAACTAGGGTCATTTGGATCTCTTAAAACCCCTGGAACATCTGTTAAAATAATTAATTTTTCTGCATCAATAGCACTTGCAACTTCACCTGCAGCAGTATCAGCATTTAAATTTAAACTTGTACCATCTTTAGCAATACCTACAGGAGATATTACTGGAATATAATCATTATCTAAAAACATTTCAAGTAAATCAGTGTTAATACAATCTACTTCACCAACAAGACCCAAATCAACTAATTCTTCATCAATCTTACTAGCTTCTTTTTTATGAGCATAAATTAAACTTGAATCTTTTCCTGAAACACTAATTGCATCACCATCATGTTTAATAAGTTCTGATACAATTTCGGTTGAAATTTTACCAACAAGAACCATTTCAATAATTTCCATAGTTTCTTCGTCAGTTACTCTTAAACCCTTGATGAATTTTGATTCTTTTCCAAGTTTATCCATTGATCTAGATATTTCCGGGCCACCACCATGAACAATTAATGGTTTCATTCCAACATATTTGAGCAATACAGTATCTCTTGCAGTAGATGATTTTGCTTCATCATCAACCATAGCATGACCACCATATTTAATTAAAATTTTTTTATCATGAAAATTTTTAATATATGGTAAAGCCTCTATTAAAACATCTATATCTTTCATCTTATCACCACATTAATTATTTAATTTAAACCTTTATATATTTTTAAATTATATCTAAAAATATGTCAGATATTACAGAACTTCATGAATATCTTAAAAATCTGGGAGCCAGTAAAGTTGGATTTGCCAATGTAAAAGGTTATGCTGAAGATTTTACAGATTTACCTAATGGAATTAGTCTTGTTTTAAAATTACCAAAAAAAGCAATGAAATATTT
>CADAAJ010000088.1 GCA_902785855.1 uncultured Methanobrevibacter sp.
GAGCTTTCCATAGATGATGTGGATGAGAAGCTCATCAATGACAATCTTTATACCGAAGGATTAGCTGATCCGAACCTGATTATCAGAACAAGCGGTGAGGAACGTTTAAGTGGATTCCTGCTCTGGCAGTCATCCTACTCAGAACTCTATTTCTGCGACAGCTTGTGGCCTGAGCTTAGAAAAATCGATTATCTAAGAGCTATTCGTGACTATCAAGCTAGAGACAGGCGTTTTGGTGTATAAATTTATTTTCTATAATAATTACTTTTTTTCTTTTTTTTATTAGTCTAAATATAATATTTGTTATTTTAAAAAATAGGGCTATTTTATCAATCAGGATAATTTTTTAAAATGTCTAACATTTTATTTAAGAAAAAGTTTTTAGATAGATGCTATGGGGGAAAATAAGAATAATTATTCTGATTGGTTTATGCAATTTATGAGACATTTCTCTTTAACTGTGCATTTTATTTAAAAAATAGAAATATTCGGATTTGTTTTGCAATGAGACATTTCTCTTTAATTGTCAATTATTTAAAAAAATAGAAAAAGTATATTTGACTAATTAATCAAATATACATAATTTTAGTATTATCCTTCTTCTGTGTATTTTTTATGATAATAACCAATAATCAACAATCCCATAATCAATAGAAGGAGTAGAATTCCTTTATTGTCATATAGTTTCTTGATGTTTTTTACTTCCTTTTCAATATAATAAGATTTTTTAGTAACTTCATTCAATCCATTTTCAAGACCTGCAGCTGCTGATGAGCTTGCAATGCTTATGTCTGAAGTTCCAATGGTGTATCTGCTTGAATTCAAATCACCATGGCTTGCATTGGAAGGTGAAGGATTTAAATTTAATCCATTAATGCCCTGGGAAGCATTTATCCTGTCATTTTGTCCTGTGGATAGGAATGATTTTCCATTTGCATCCACTCCTAGGCCATTGGATTTGGAGCTGCCGTTGGATGCCGCCATACTGTTTTGGTAACTTGCATGGGCATTATCCATCCACAGTAGGTCAAATGTTCTCTCCCTGCTGGAACTCAGGTAATCCTTCAGCCAGTCAGGCAGTTCATCATAGCTCATATGTCTTCCAGGATCGCTTCCATTGGTATTGTTTCGGATTGTATTGTTTGTTCCATATCCGCCAATTCTAGCTGCCTTGTCCCCTCCTTCTCCAGCGGTTTCAAAAATATTGAATATTATTCTTGAATTGCTTGTATTGGAGCCCAGACCTTCATTCAAACTTACAGCTATTGTGTTAGGGCTAATGATATGGTTATACTCTATATCATATTGATGATTTCCATGGGTATTCTGAGAATAGCTGATGCCGTAAAGCCGTGTGCCTTCTGTAAAACCATCTACAGCATTGACAATAATTGTATTGTTCAATATCCTGTCATCTGAATCCTGCACTTCTATTCCTGCAACAAGTGACCAGAAGTCAGTGCCGGGTTTTCCGGTAATGTTTATAAAATTGCTTATTATGTCGAGCTTTGTTGAGCCGTAGTAATTCTCTGAATAAATTCCAATATTCGGACCATAGCTAAAACTTTTCAGATGATTGTAAGCTATTTTAATATTGTTGGCAGGACCTGTGACCTGTATGGGATATGCAGTGCCCATTCTAGTACCACCGCCCAGGGTGAATAATTCAATTGTATTGTTTACAACTGTGACATCATCCAGCCTGTAGATGTCCAAACCATATAAATAGTTTATTTCATCCTTTTTTGTATGGAAGTCATTGACCTTTATATCATTGTTGCTGATTGTTGCATTGTTGCAGGCATATATTAACACAGAAGATAATGTAGGATATCTTGTAGATGCATATACTCCATGATTGATTGTGGAATATACCTTGTTGTCTCCAAAGCTTAGGTTATAGCATTCGCCAGCGGCAAAGGCTGAGACCTTGTCCATCCATACGCCGCCATAGATGCCGTAGCTCCAGTCAACTTCACGAAGAGGCAGGTCGGCATTAATGACATTGCCATGAACATATGCGTCATTGCAATAGTTCAGCATTATGCCATAGTTGTAGCCTGTGTAATCTGCGTGGCCTATATAGTTTATAGTGTTGTTGACCAGGCTTAAGCCCATATTGTCATAGGAATATATTCCAATTGCATTCACATCTGTCGGACTGGTATAGTTCATGGTTGTATTGTAAACCGTGATATTGTCCGATTCAATATATATTCCAGAATTGTGATTTTCTGGGAAACTTTCATCCAGGACAAAGTCAAGGTTTGCCAGGATGATTTCACTTCCTTCCAAACTGAATACTGTATTGTAGAATGTGCTGTTGATTCCAGTTATTCTGGTCTTGTTCTTGTCTATGGTTAGGATTCCCTTTTCTTCAAAGTCACCTTCAAAGACAAGTATTGATCCTCCGTATTCAGTTTTTAAAACACCTTCTTCATCAAAATAGCTGCTCAGATTGTTCTGATTTATTATGAAGCTTTCATTTAAGATTTCTTCGTTGTTTGAATTGGAATCGCTATCCAAATATGTGTTTTCATAGTCTGATTTTAAATTCAGAGGATGGCTGTATTTGAAAACACGATTCTTTGAAGAAGTTTCATTTAATGCCAGTTTGGAGCTTTCACTATTTTGACAGTTCAGTGCTTTTTCTAAAACATTAGAAGAAGAATAGGATTTTTGATTGAAATTTTCAATGCTGATTCCATCAAGCTCACTATGGCCATCGTCATCCAAAACTATTTCAGATGCAGAAGCTAAGCTAATGCTTGATGAAATTATTAGAATTATTGAAAATAACAATATAAGTCTTTTTATTTTCAAAATCCCACCTTTTAATGTTTATATATTGTTTTTGCAAAGTTAAGAAGTTTCATATTCAATATGGATTTAAAACTTCTATAATTCACTTTACTAAATATAGTTTTTTAGTTCATTTATTAAATATATTTGCTTTTTCATTTCATATTTTAAATATATTGAAAAGTTTCTAAAATCCTTTGCTCAAGATAGATATCATTATTTGTAATATAAAATGTTTTAAATATTATAAAAAATATATTATCCAATAAGATTTATATTTTTTCAATGAGGTTTTATTATGAAAATAAAGTTTATTATATCTTGTTTGCTAATACTGATTTTAGCAATGGGCATTGTCTCAGCGCAAGATTTAAATGATAATTCTGATTTTGATGATTATCTATCAGATGGTCTGGGCACTAATTCAGTCTCTATTGGAGACAATGCTATCAGTCAAGATACTAGTTTGGATACTAAGTATGGTTATGAGGATTCAAGTGATAAAATTGAATCAATGAAAAATTCAATTAATGATTTGGAGTCCAATAGGGAATCTCCTGTTTTGGAGGATGGAAATAATGAGATAATTGTAAATGATTGGGAGGAATTGCAATATTACTGTTCTTTGGAGGATAGGAATTATACCTTAAAGCTGAAGGAAAACACTAATTATTATCCATTGGATCCTGTAAATTCTTCTTATCAGATTATAATAAAGAATAATGTAAGTATTTTTGGTAGTGAGGGAGCATATATTGGTGATAGCTCTCCAGATGCAAGGAATATTACTTATGCTCCAATGTTAACTGAAGATGATTCTGGAATAGGGGTTCATATAGAAAATGTTACTTTTAAGTGGATTGCAACAGATTACCAATCAGATGGTGTTTTTTTAACAATGGCTGGAAATACATTTAATTCCATTAAAAATTGTTATTTTTATAATATAACTACAAATATTGGTCATTCTTCTATTGTATACATTAGGAGAGGGGATGCTGCATTGGAAAATTGCACATTCATTAATTGTACTACTGATTTTGGATGCGTAAGTATTTATGATCCAAGGGATAATCCTTATGGAGTGTGCAAAAATGCTCGCATGACAATGGATAATTGTTGTTTTGAAAATAATTATGCTAAGACTGAACCTGGCTGCGTCAATAATTGCGGTATTTTAATAGTTAACAATACTTCATTTTCCAATAATTCAGCATATTGGTGGGCCGGAGCAATCCATACTCACTCTGGTGCAAATACTACAATTTATTATTCAAATTTCACAGATAATGTGGCTGGATGGAATGGTGGAGCATTATATGCCTATGGTTGGTTGCAGGTTTATAACTCTACTTTTAAGAGAAATAAATGTTTTACAAACAATGGGGGTGGAGCTATAGGCGCTTGTTATTATATTCATTCTCCTTACATTCATATTGAAGATACCGTTTTTGAAGATAATGAAAATGCTTGTTGGGAAATTGGAGGAGAATCCACTACTGGTACTGGTCGTGGAGGAGCAATATCCATTATGGATGATGGATTACTGGAAGTGTATAATTCAACATTCATTAAAAACAGCGCTTCCATTGGAACTGCAATATGTGCTTTAGAAATTGATTACAGTGGAAAACACCAGCCTCTTGATATTAAACTCATTGGAAATAAATTTATAAACCATACTCGTGTAGGTGATGTGTTAAATATTCGTGTAAATGATACTTCAACATGTATTATAGAAGATAATTATTATCTAAATAATTCTATTGAATTTTCAAATCTTAATCTAAGCTCTTCAGAAATTGATGGCGTATTTTATTTTGACATTGATATAAATCTATCTAATCCAAACTGTTATGATTCTAACATTTTAGAAAAATGCTTGTATGACATTTATTTAAATGGGACATATTTTAAAACAGTAAATAATACAAAGTTCTCTTTAAGTGACATTGATAAAACATGGGTTTATATCCATCCATCTATTGGGAACATTAACTCTAACGAGGTTTATGTCTATATTAAAAAAAATTCAACAGTTTCAATCAATGTTTCTGATATTGAATATGGCGAAATACAAACCATCAATTTAATTGTGGATCCTAGTGAAGCAAGTGGTAATTTGACTGTTTTAGTTAATAATGTTTCTTATGGAATTAATATTACTAATCCATATTTAAATTTAGGTATTCTGCCTGTAGGAGAATATAATGTAACCGTTACTTATAATGGAGATTTGGAATATTACTCTTCTACAAACAATTCATCATTTTTAGTTAATAAGAAAATAAATAATAATACGATATTGGATATTAATGTTCCTAGCGATGCTACCTCCGCTAGTTTTGCTATTGATATGGCTAATGCTACCGGCAGTTTAACAGTGACTATAAATAATAAGAATTACTCTAAGGAATTGGTTGATGGTAAAGCAACAGTGGATATCACTGGTTTGCCTGCAGGAACTTATAATGCTCTCATTTCTTATTCTGGAGATGATAATTTTGCTCCTGTAACTAAAAATGCCACTATAACAATTAAGGCCATTGTTACCAAACTAAGTGCAGGTCCGGTTACAGCCACTTATAATGTTGTTAAAAATCTTGTAATTACTCTTACAGATATAAATGGTAAAGCTTTAGCAAATAAGAAAGTTGCTATTAAAGTTGAATCAATTAGTAAAACATTAACTACAAACAGTAAAGGTCAAGTTAGCATTAATATTGCTACTTTGGTTCCTAAGACCTACACTGCCACTGTCAATTTTGCAGGAGACAGCAGCTACACTGCTTCCACACTAAATCCTAAGGTTGTCGTCAAGAAAGCTAAAGTTCAACTTGTAGCTAAAGCAAAGACATTTAAGGCTAAAGTCAAGACCAAAAAGTATACTGTTACCCTTAAAAACAATAAAGGCAAAGTAATGAAAAAGGTCAAACTTACCTTAAAAGTAGGCAAAAAGACATACAAAGCTACTACAAACAGCAAAGGTAAAGCAACCTTTAAAATTACCAAATTAACCAAAAAAGGTAAAAAAACAGCTACTGTCAAGTTTGCAGGAAACAAATACTTCAAGGCTTTAAGCAAGAAAGTAAAAATAACAGTTAAATAAGTGAGATTAGATTAATCTCGCTTTTTCTTTTTTTTATTCATTCTTTTTAATTATGGAAAGATTTTTTTCTTCTTTGGTGATGATTTTATTTTTTTACTTGTTTTTTTATTCTATGGATTTTTTTGAGGCGTCTTTTTATTTTCAAATATTTTTTATTGTTTTTCAAAAATATTTGATAAAATTTATATGTAAATCATTACATAAATAAAAATATAATTTATTTAAATTTTATTTTATAAAAAATTGATTTATTTAAATTTTTAATTGATATTTTATCCTATTTTTTGGGAGAAATTGTAGAAAAAACATGAAAAAGATAAAGTGATTGATATGAAATTTAATAATCTTTTTTTAGTTTTGGTTTTGATATTTGTTATTTCTCTGGGTGCTGTTAGCGCTGCTGAGGATAGTGATATTGAAACTGGTGTTTTGGCGACTGCTGATGGCATGTCTCTGGATACTGCTGTAGAGGGGGATCTTGCTGAAAGTGGTGTGGTTGA
>CADAAJ010000089.1 GCA_902785855.1 uncultured Methanobrevibacter sp.
CGCACCACCATAATAATTATTGTTATTTGTTAAATTACAGCCAATAATATGTACATTAGTTTTATAAAATGCAAGTGTACCACCATAATCATTTCCAGTGTTAGTATTATGGTCAAATGAAGAATTAACAATAGTAGTTCCAGTAGCATCAGAATGAATAGCAGAACCCATATATTTAGCCCTATTATTATTCATAGTAACATTATAAACATACAGATTAGTTGCACCACTGAATGCACATAATCCTCCACCATCGTGAACAGTAGCAAAATTATTAGTAAATACGGAGTTAATCAACTTACCATTAGCTTTATACCATACAACACCCCCACCAAATATTGCTCTGTTGTTATTGAAAGTAGAGTTATCAACAATAACGTTATTACTACCTACATCCAATGCTCCACCATCATGTTTATTAACATAATTATTATCATAATAGGTATTATTTATAATCGCATTAGGAGATTGAATAGATACCGCACCACCATAATTATATGCATGATTGTTTTTAAAAATGGAATTAGTTAATCTGAATCCTAGAGCATTTGTTGAAGTAACTCTTAATGCACCACCAGTATGTCCAGCATAATTTCCTATAAATGTACAGTTACTAACATCTACATTTGACGGAGAATCCTGAACATGGATAGCACCACCGAATTTAACAGCCCTATTGTTAATAAATGTTATATTTTTAATTATACTGTTACTGGATAATGTTGTAATAGCACCACCGTTGTATGCTCTGTTATTTTCAAAGTAAGAGTTGACAAATACTGAATTACTGCCGGCAAGGTGAACTGTACCTCCAAAACTTCTTGCATTATTATAATCATTACCAACAAATCTGGAATTGTTAATTAAAGTATTAGCAGCAAATGAAGATATAGCAGAACCATATCCACCATCACGGTTTTTATAAGCTGTAACATTATCAATTACCATATTAACAGCATTGCCTCTCAACTGTATTGCTCCACCATCAAATGTTTTAGCATTGTTTCCTTCAAAGTATGTGTCTTTAATAGTACCATTAGGTCCATCCCATAAAATAGCCCCTCCAGACATGTATGCATAGTTATTAAAGAATTTACATCCAATTAAAGAAGAACCTTCACTTACACTACTAACTGCAAGAGCTCCACCACCATAGTAATTCTTACCTGTGACTCTAATCTTATTATTGGTAAATGTTGAATTAATAATAGTAGTATTTTTAGCATCGATATGAACTGCACCACTGTATCTATTTGCAGAACCTCCTGTGAAATTTGAATTTGATAAAACAAGATTTTTTCCAGTTACATGAATTAAACCACCATTATCAGTTGAATAACCGTTAATATAATTTATTCCGTCAATATGGACATTATCAGCAGACAATTGGAATACTCTTAATTTGTTTTTAGCATTTAATGTGTGCCCATTACCAGTTATATTAATATGTTTATTGATTATTACACCAGTGTTTAATAATTCAAAATCATAATCCTGATAATATTGATATCCATGAGTTAAATTTAAATTAGTGCCATAATTTCTCTCAATTGTCATATTTAATGCCATGAAAGAATCAGGAGGCACATAATAAACTTTAGTAGAAGCAGTTACACCCAAAGCAGTAACAGATATAGTACATATACCTACCTCATCAGAGACAAAACTACCATTAATAATTTTATCTTCATCTAAAATTGCATAATATTTATCTAAATCACCAATAGTAGCGGTGAAATTAAATTCAATTGGAAAAATATTATTTAATTTACGTTGAGTTACAACCCCACCACTTGTAGTAATTTGATCTAATCTGTAAGTCACATTACATGTTTCACCTATTAAGAAATATTTACCACTAGTATCAATGTCTAAGAAATACCAATTTGATATAGATACTCTTGAATGGATACTAGGTTTTGTTTTTTGATTATTTAATGTATTTCCCCACCAATTGTTATTAGCAGTAATTCTATTAGAAGCATCACTGTCAACAGCATAACCACCTTTATTACTTAAAATAATACAATCAGAAATATTAACACCACCAGCATTAGCATATACTGCTGATCCGGCAGGAGAAGTATTATTTAAAAAAATTGATGAAATAATACTACCTTTTGCAGATGCCCTAATAGCACCTCCCCAATAAGAAGCAAAATTATTCTTAAAAGTACAATTATAAATAATGAAATCAGAAGATTCCATATATATAGCTCCAGCTACACCTGCAACTGAAGATGAACTGACTGTTTTTGCTTTATTATTTGAGAATATTGAATTTGTAATATTAATATATTGAGTAGGGCCTGAAACTATTGCCGCCCCACAATTAGCACAATTGTTTTCTGTGAAATTACAATAATCAACAGCAACATGCATACCTTTAATTGCCAATGCACCCCCATCACCTGCATCACTAGATGAATATTTATTTGCAGAATTATTTTTAAAATTGGTATTATTAATTAAACCATAATTACCTTCCCAGTAAAGAGCTCCACCACTGAAAGAAAGAGCATTAGCCTGATTATTTGTGAAATTACATAAGTTTAATGAACCATAATCACCCTTCCAGTATACGGCTCCACCATTATCTGCATATCCATTAACAAAATTTAAGTTGGTCAAATTAACATTGTCACTTTCTACATAAAATATTCTGACTTTATTTTTACCGTCAATTGTTGTTCCGTTACCATCAATACTTATTGGTTTTTTAATAATTATTCCAGTTTTCAAAAACAAGAAATCATACTCATCATAATATCTGTAACTGTGATTTAATACTAAATTATTATTATAGTTTAATCCTATTGTTCTGTTTAATGCAGTAAATGAATCTGGAGGCACATAATAAACTGAATTTCTTGCAGTAACTCCCATATATGTTGCAGTAATATTATAAACCCCAATTTCAGGAATATAAACAGTTTGTGTAGGATATTCTTTATTATTATCTAATGTGATATTTCTAAATCCAAGCATATCATCACGAGAAGTAATATTGAGTTTTACAATGTCTGGATATTTGAAATCACCTTTAATGACAACATCTTCCTCAGAATTATAATATCTGTTTAAACTAAAAGTAATATTACTAGCCCCATTAGTGTATAAAAATTGTTCATTAACATCAATATCTAAGAAATACCATCTTGTTAATTTAATTCCAGAATAAACGTTTGGTTTAACTGATTTATCTCCAACAACATTTCCAAACCAATTATAATTAGCATCTACACGATTATTCCCATTAGATGATGAAATAATAAATCCAGTGGCTGTGACAGTATTATTTAAAAATATTGAATCCCTAATTACATGACCAGTACTATCTCCAAAAAATGCACTTCCAGATTTAGCAGTATTACCAACAAATAAAGAATTAGCAATATTGGTTGATCCACCATATGAATAAACGGCTCCACCATAATACTCCTGAGCAGTGTTATTAATAAATGAACAATTAATAATTATTATTCCAATATCAGAATAAAATGCTCCACCATATGAGCGGGCAACATTATTAATAAATGATGAATTTAAAATTTGAATATTGCCACCACTGAAAACTCTTATAGCACCACCAGCATAATTTTGATTTTCTTCAAAAGTACAGTTAAAAATTTTATTGTTACTTGATGTTCTAAAACTTAAAGCACCCCCATACCAATGATTAGTACTACTATCCTGTCTAAATGCATTTTTATTGCCTTTGAAATAGGAATTATTAATTTGAACATTACCTCCAAAACATCCTATAGCAGAACCAATCCATTGAGCATAATTATCTATAAATCTGCATTCATCAATAATCAAGTTATTATGGCCAGGGATTAATTCTATAGCACCACCATCATGATCACGAACATAACTATTGGAAAAATTACATTTAATAAATGCAGAATTACTTGCCCTGACAATTATAGACCCACCATTATCCAAAGCATAGTTACCATCAAAATCACAACCAACAACTTTCAAACCAGAAGCATCACACTCTATTGCACCACCATCAAATGCCGTGTTACTGTGGAATGTTGAATTATATATTTCTATATTTGGAGAAGTTGAAAAAATTTTAATTGCACCACCATAATAATTTCTACTACCTTCAATTGTACAGTTAATAATTTTACTATTACCATTATCACGAAAACCAATTACTCCTCCATAACGTTCCTCTCCAGCTGCAAAAGTGTTATTATTTCCTTTAAAGTATGAATTTTTAAAGGTCATGTTAGAGCCAAAACAAGCTATAGCAGACCCAATCCATTTAGCATAATTATTTATAAATTTACAGTTATCAACAATAGAATTTTTAGTATTTATTAAAAAATATATAGCTCCACCATCGTTAAGTGAAGCTTTATTATCTGCAAAATAACAGTTTGTTATATTAATATTATTATTTGCAACATACAATGCACCACCATGATTATTCGCAGTATTTTTTAAAAATGTACAGTTATAAACACTTACTTTAGAACCATAAATAAGCACTGCCCCACCGTAACGTGCCCCATTATTAGAAAATGTTGAATTAGAAAGTATACCTGAATCACCCTTCCAGTATAATGCAGCACCATCATTATTATTATTTACACAATTAGTAAAAGTACAATTAACAATTTCATTATTAGTACCTGAAACATATACTGCACCATATTTATCTGAACCAGTCATGGATTGAGCATTTATTCTTGAATTGGAGAGTTTAGAATTTTTTCCAAAAATACCAACAGCACCACCATAAAATGCCTCATTATTTGTAAAAGTACAATTATCAACAAAATTATATGAACTATTAGCCTGTAAAAATACAGCACCATTTAATGTATTTTTATTATTGACAAAAGTTGAACTGTTAATTAAAGTTCCAGAAGCAACACTACGTACTACCCCTCCACAACCATCAGAATAATCAGATCTAGTTACTATATTATTTTCAAAATAACATCCATCAATGTGAGAATTTTGAGCATTTAAATTAAATGCTGAACCACCCTGAAGTGCAGAATTACTTATGAATCTACATTTTAAAATATAATTACTAAACACATCAGACTTATCATTTATAGCACCACCCCAAATTGAAGCTACATTACTTGTAAAATTACAATAAGATAAAGTTAAATTAGACCCATGAATAAATAATGCCCCACCATATTGAGCGTTATTACTATTAAACTGAGAATATAATATTAAGGAATCATTTTTATCAATATATACTGCACCACCCCTACGAGCATCAGAAGAAGAACCAGAACCATTTAACTGGTTGTTTGTGAAATTACAATTAATAATTTTAATTGTACTTCCAGCATATATTGCACCTCCCATAATAAATGCACTATTATCATGAAAATCACAGTTTTCAAAAGTGATATTGGTGAAATCACTAGCTATAAATATAGCACCACCACCGGAATTGTGACGTCCATTTGTAAAAATAATATTTTTAAGAATAATATTTGATGCATTAATTTCAAAAATCCTTTTAGCACCCTTTGCATCAATTGTATGACCATTACCATTAATTACTAAAGATTTAGATATAACAATACCATTATCAGAAATATTAATATCTTTAGATGAATTATAAATATAATCTTTGGATAAGTCTAAAGTAGAATCTGCATTTGATATATCATTAGCTAAATCAGCAAGTGATGAGTTTTCACCATCAGACAATAAATTATTAGACTTTTCTTTAACAATACCCAACTTATCTTTATGAGTTGATGTAGTATTCAAATCATTATCAGCAGCACTAACAACTGATATTGATAGTAAAAATAAACAAATTAAACAAATAAAGATAACTTTAAATTTTAATTTAATAATAAAAACCCCCATTATATATGATATAATTTTTAAAAAAAATGATATAAAAGGTTTATTATATATGAAAATTTTATGATTATAATAAAATAAAATAAAAAAATTAAATTCAAATCTTTCAATACAAAAAAAATAAGAAAAAATGAGTTTAAAATTAAAAACTCATTAATAAGTTACTTTAATTTTTTTAATAATGGAATTAACAGATGTATAACCACTATCAACATGATTATAAGTAATATTAATTTTATATTTCTTACCTACAATTAATTTGGATAAAACTTTTTTGTTGAAAGTTATTTTTGCAATTCCTTTTTTATTGGTTTTTGCTTTGTATAATTTACCTTTAAATTTAAATGTAATTATTTCACCAACAATTGGTTTTCCATTACTCCATTTTAGGCTTGCTGAATATTTGAATTTATTAGCTGACTTTTTAACTTTAACAGATTTAGCTTTTAAAGTTTGTCTTACAACAATCTTATTAATCTTATAATCTTTCCACTCAGCAGTTATAGTATAAGTTT
>CADAAJ010000090.1 GCA_902785855.1 uncultured Methanobrevibacter sp.
TTGAACATGGTACGATTGCAAGACCTTCAAATTTAAATGATCCACTGTTAACTGATGAAGTTAAATCGTTAAAGTCATAATAATTGTCACTTAAGTTTATAACATCTTTTATGGAATAATCTGTTTCACTTTCAATAACTGTTTTTCCGGCATCACTTATAACTAAACCGCTTTCTATATTCAGTTCTTTTAATACTTCAAGTAATCTTATTCCATATATTACTCCGCTTGCTCCGGTAATTCCAACTACTATCATTTTTATCTCCTAGAATAGTTTAATTTGGTCATAATGAATTCCATGAAACTTTTCTCTGTCAATTTCAGGTAAATCAAGATAATTGTCTAATTTTAATTTTTCAAGTTTATGTTTTTCCTCTTCTGGAACATAAACACTTATATCTGGTATGTTGAATCTTGCTTTACTTAATGCAGATATGATGTTTGATATTTCATTTAATGGATATAGTTTCCCATCAACACTGACTTGTGTTTTCATTTCATCAAAACGAGGATATGCAGCAATATTGATAAATAAATAATCTTTATTTATACCATAATCTTCAGAAATTTCTTCTTCTGCTTTTCTTAATGTTTGATTGTTGATTTTATAAAGTTTTTCAGGTGTTTTAAAGGTATCCAATCTTATAGATTTTACTCTTTTAAAGATTCGTCTGTTGTCAAGTTTTTCCATTATATCATTTGCATAGCTGTTTTCACAGTGTCTGAATGTTGCAATAATATCTGGATCGTCATATTTGTAGATATCTTTTTCTTTGATAATACCATCATCTATGACTTTTTTTAATGCTCTTCTAAACATTGAATTTACAATTCTTGTAGTGTGGTGTTGATATACACTTGGATACATAAAATATCTTGATACTAATGCTCCTTCTGCTGCCTGAACACCTTTAATGTTTAAAACCAATCCATCTTCTAATTTTAAATTGGAAATAATTCTTTCATAATCAATTACTCCATATGCAACACCAGTATTATGCGAATCTCTTAAAAGATAATCCATCCTGTCAACATCAAGTTCGCTTGAAACTATTGGTCCTAATTCCCCTTTTCCATTTACGATGTCTACAATTTTATTTACATCAAATTTTTCTTCAAGTAAATCTCTCATTGATGTTTTTGTTACAACATATTTTGTTAACTCTTCGTGAGGTACAGATAAAACTCCTTCTGATACATGTGAAAAAGGACCATGTCCAATATCATGAAGTAATGCTGAAGCTCTTATCAATTCAATATCGTCTTTTTCTAAATCAAGCTCATTAGCTAGTTTAGATCCTAGATTCATAGTTCCAATAGAATGTTCAAATCTGGTATGTGTGGCTCCAGGATAAATTAAGTTTATTAAACCTAATTGTTTTATGCGTCTTAAACGCTGAAATTGAGGCATGTCCATTATTTGCAATTCAAAAGGATTTAAATTAATATCTCCATAGACACTATCTCTAATAAATTTCTTTTTTTCTTTCATTTTATCAATACCTCCTATATTGGTTGTATGTTGAATTGTAAGTGTATGTTGTCCAGGTGCTGTTTGTTTTTTTGTATGTTGTATTTTTAGTTGTGTTTTTAGTGGTATTTTGAACTTTTGGGATTATTGTTGGAACTTCAATAACATCTACGGGTACAAAGGAAGTTTCTTTAACAGGCATCATTTTGTATGAATCGTGGTCTTCATGTATGGTTAAATTTCCAAATACACTGCTAATCCCATATGCAATAAGTGCAATTAGTAAAACTGCCATTAATTTTGCTTTCATTGAGTCGTTCATAATAACACTTTTTTCCTATTTTGATTTATACATTATTATTTCTTTTAAATGATATTATTTAATAGTTTCTTTAAATTAGAGGTTTTTTACAATTTTACATAATTTTTGGATGTCTGAATTTTGATTATAATTTGCATATTTTGTTCTATTTTTCTTAATTATTTTCATAAATTTAATTAGATATACTTAAATATCAATTTAAATATAAAATTATATGTCATTAGATATTTTATTTGTTCATTTTATTCAATTTGAACAGAAAATGAATATTAATAGAATAATCTATAATGTTACATTATAATCGGAAGGTAATATTATGAAAATTAAAAATTTTTTCGTAATTTTTAGTTTATTCATCATATTTTTATCTTGCATTAGTGCAATTAGTGCAGTATCGGATGATATTATGGTGGATAATACCGTATCTGAAATAGGTCTCAGTGATGAATCTATTTCAGTTAACAATGATGAACTAGCATCTGGTGTGGACACAAATGAGCCTGCATCAAATGCACAGGAAAACAACAATGAAAAATTCGCAAATTCACAGGACAATTCACAATTAACTAAAGATCAATCTCAAGAGACACTTTCATCTTCATCATATGCTCTCTATAGTATTACTCTTAATGAAGCATATGAAATTTCATCAGATAAATCTGGAAAAATTACTGGTAAAATAAGCCCACCACCATCATATATGCCAGGATATTCTTTTAATTTATTTGTAATGGATGTAAATTCCAATGTTATTTATAAAAGCTCTGATATTTCAGGATATGCTACTAGTTTTACTCATACTATAGCTGCAAATAAATTATCTCCCGGAACCTATGCTTTATTGGCAATAAATGATTATGAAGGTCATGTTATGGCCAGTTCTATTTTAAAAGTTAAGGGAAATGGTGTAATCAATGCTAGTGATTATAATGCAGTGTATATGTCTGGCAATAAAATGACTGCTAGAATTACTGATAAAAAAACTGGAAAACCATTATTTGCTTTAGATATTAAAGTTACATTTTCTGACGGTAAAACAACTGTAACTAATTATTATGTTCCTGATGCTAATGGTGAAATTTCATTTATACCTCCGGTGGGTATTGGAACTTGGACGGTATCATTTACTTCAAATCAGGCTAATGTTAATACTGGAACAGTTGTTAAAACTGCTGTAATTACTAAAGCTCCGGTATCTGTGAAAGCTAAAAAAGTAACTGGATATAAAGGATTTAAAACAACTTTAAAAGCGGATGTTAAATCTAATGGTGTAAATGTTAATGAAGGAACTGTTAAATTTAAAATTAATGGTAAATCATATAATGCTCCTGTTAAAAATGGTGTAGCTACAGCAAAAGTTAATTTAAAAAAGGCTAAAAATTACAAATATACAGCTCAATTCACTGGAAATAACTTTGAAAAAGCTAAAATTTCAAAAGCAAAGGCTGCATTGAAAAACAGAGTGGGTACCAAAATTATCCTCAAAAACCAAAGAGTATACACTGATCAAAGCAGATACATAAACATAAATGTCAAAACTGCAGACGGTCATAAGGTCAAAGACGGTAAAATTAAAATCAATTCCAGAGGCAAAGTAACATATGGTCCTGTTAAAAAAGGAAAAGTAAAAGCATTGGTATATGGTATGTCAACCATAAACTATAAGGGAAAAACTTCCACTACAACATACTATAAGCATGCTGTTACAGTCCCTATCAAGTTAAAATACATTCTGGGATCACATAAATATAAATCCAGCAAGAAAAAAATTAAATGTACAAGTGTATTCAGATGTAACTGTGGTAAAACAAGTTCACATTATCATTATTACCATGGATATTACGGAATATATAAACGTTTAATTCATGTTTCCTAATATTTATCTGATATGCTTGATTACTAATGTGATACTTGTATAATAAATAGCTGAAAAGCTATTTATCTTTTTTTATTTTTTTAATATCGCAATATAATCCATTCTTTTTCTTATAAATGGTATCCATGTGAATAATTTTGTTATAGGTTTGAATTTGTTCATTCCATCAAACAGATTTACATCACAGACCCACTTGAAGTTAGAATTTAATTTTAAAAGTTCATGTCCTTTTTGAACTCCCCATGTAAATTGTGAATTTGTTTCTTCTACTGATATTTCCTTAACGTTTTCAACAGAACATGGTGGCATTATCTCTACAAATACTGTGCAGTGCTTGAAGTTATCTGATATGATTTTTAGTATTTTTGAAACATCATTTTCCTGAAGATACATGGTTAAACCTTCAATAATAATTAAAACATTATAACTATCAATTTCTATCTCTTCAGACCATCTTGAATCCATTGCAGAATAAGCAAGGGTGGTGACCCTGTCATTGTCTGATATGTATTGGAGTCTGAATTTTGCGGAGTTTTCCAAATCAATATTGTACCATTTAATCAGGCCGTTATCAAGTCTGTTGAACCTTGTATCCATTCCTGAAGCAATATTGATGATTGTTGTCTGAGGATTTTTTTCAATGAAGTCTGAAACCATTTCATCAAGTACAATGGTTCTTGAAATTACTCCGTATTTCATCTGTAAATCCTTGTCACTTGTTGTAAAATCGTAATCTATTTTAGATATTACTTCTATTGCTTTTTCATCGTAAAATTTGTGGTTTTTGGCCTGTGAATGTTGTGCTTTTGCAAATAATGTTAAAAGCATTGTTTTTTCTACACCTTCTAAATTCATAAGTTTTTCTCCATTAGTTAATTTTAATTAAATAATAGTTGGTTTAAATACTATATAAATTTTTAGGTATGCCTAAATTTTTAATAATTAATGAATATGGTTATATATGATGGAGGTCAATATTAACATGTCGGAAGTATACTTCCGACTAAATTTTTATATTGGAAAATTACTAAATATGTAATTTTATAACAGTAAATAATTATATTAAAGGAAAAAGATAAAATGGTTATGTTTAACGCAGGTGACACTGCTTGGATTCTTATTTGTACGTTGTTAGTATTATTAATGAGTATTCCTGCAGTTGCATTTTTTTATGGAGGATTAAGTAAACGTAAAAATGTTTTAAATACAATATTTTTAAGTTTCATTGCCTTTTCAATAGTCAGTATAATCTGGGTAATTTTTGGATATCAGTTTGCATTTGGAAGTGATGTCTATGGTTTAATCGGTTCACCTACCAATTTCTTTTTAAAGGGAATTGCTTTGGATGATTTAACTGAAACTATTCCAACATTATTGTTTGTAATGTTTCAATGTGCTTTTGCAGGTTTAACTTGTGCAATCATATCTGGCGCTTTGGTTGGAAGAATGAAAACAAAAGCATGGGTTATATTTGTACCAATCTGGGCATGTCTTGTTTATATTCCTATTGCCCATTGGGTATGGGGAGGAGGCTGGTTAATGCAGATGGGAGCACTTGATTTTGCAGGTGGTGCTGTTGTTCACATTAACTCAGGAATTTCCGCATTGGCAGTTGCAATAGTACTTGGAAAAAGAAAAGACACAACATTAATTCCACACAATTTGGGTTATGCAATTTTAGGAGCGGCATTACTCTGGTTTGGATGGATGGGATTCAATGGAGGATCAGGTCTTGCAGCAGATGGATTGGCAGCAAATGCAATTTTGGTTTCAAATATTTCAGCTGCTGTTGGTTTAATTACATGGACAATTATTGATACATATACTATTGGAAAACCAACAGTGCTTGGTGCAATTTCAGGAGCAATATCTGGTTTGGTTGGAATTACTCCAGCAGCAGGTTTTGTTGATATTTCCGGTGCATTAGTTATTGGTTTAATCTCTCCAATTGTTTCTTATTTGGCAATTTATTATCTAAAACCAAAACTAGGATATGATGATGCATTAGATGCATGGGGAATACATGGAGTATCTGGAATATGGGGAGCAATTGCAACAGGAATTTTTGCAACTCCACTAATTGGTGAAGCTTCAGGTTTACTTTATGGAAACCCTAATCAGGTAGTAGTTCAAATAATAAGTGTTATAGCCGTAATTGTTTATTCATTTGTTGTTAGTTTCATTATTGCGAAAATATTGGATAAAACAATGGGTGGAATAAGAGTAGAAAATTATGAAGAAATTGGTGGATTAGATAATAATCTGCATAAAGAATCTGCATATAACTTTAATTCATAGGATGTGTATTCATGAAAAGAATCGTTGCGATTATCAGACAAGAAAAATTTGAAGATGTAAAAAAAGCTCTGGTTGATGTTGGATGTGAAGGAATGACAGTTTCAGAAGTAAAAGGAAGAGGAAGTCAGAGAGGAATTCGAGAATCATACAGAGGATCAAATTTTTGCATTGACTTAATTCCTAAAACACGTATTGAAATTGTTGTTAAAGATGAAGGAATAGATTTAATCATTGAAGCAATTAAAAAAGGAGCATTTACAGGTAACATTGGTGATGGAAAAATATTCGTTCAACCGGTGGATAATGTAATTAGAATTAGAACTGGTGAAGAAGGGAGCAGTTTAATAATAGTGTTTTAAACACTATTTCTCTTTTTTTAATAAAGTGTGTTTTTTCCCATATAATCGTTATAATTTATCTTCATCATCTAATTTTTATTTTTAAGTTAATTATCGTTGATTTGCGGACTTTTTAAATGTAGTACGTGTTATTTTGCCATATTTCATAGTAATAGACTAATTTTCTGTTTTTGTTATTAGTAATAAATTTCACATGAAAACGATGAAAATTCTCCTTTTTTTTTGGGATGAATGTGAATGTTGTATTCATAATATTTTTTAAAGAAGAATTATAAAAAAATTAATTGTATATGGAATAAATCTTATGGAAAGTGTTCTAATATGGTTGATGTAAAAATTTATGTGATGACTCATAAAAAATATGACCTTTTAGACAATGATCTTTACACACCATTATTTGTTGGTGCTGAATGTGAACAAGAAACATTCGGTTATCTAAGAGATGATGTTGGAGACAATATTTCTTCAAAAAATGACACTTATTCAGAAATTACTGGTTTATATTGGATTTGGAAAAATTCAACAGCAGAAATCCTGGGATTAAATCACTATAAACGTTATTTTAAAAAAGGGTCCTTAGGATCTGGAGATTATCTTGATAAAGAAACTATTATTAAAGATTTACAAAATAATGACATAATATTGAATAAGCGTAAGCAAGCCATTAAAAATTGGGATTTATTTCAAAATTTTTTATCCGAAGAGGATTTGAAAATATCATGTGAAGTGATTAAGGAAAAATTTCCACAATATTATGATGATTATGTTAAGATATTGAATGACAGGTACTTATATCCTTACTGTGTATTTGTAGCTAGAAAAGAGCTTGTTGATGATTATTGTTCATGGTTATTCCCATTTTTGCAAGCATTAGAAGATAATTTAGATGCGGTAGACAGAAAATAGGTTATTTTGCAGAACTTGCCCTTACCCTTTATGCTGTTCACAATAAATTAAAAATTAAAAGTTATGACATTGAATTTAAAAATTTAGAGATAGGTTTTTACACAGATATTGACTTTCCTCTATTGAAATCGCAGCAAAAATATTCAATTAGCCTTTCACCATTAGAAAATTTAGCTAGTAAATCTCATGCGATATCTTTAATCATACTCCTGATATTAATATTGGGTCATTACATAAAAATGTTGTTTAAACGGTAAAACATCAAATACTTTAAGATATTACTACACCATTAATATCTGATATGTCAACCCATGTTCTAACACCGGCCATGTTGAAATCCTAAAAATTTTTTCACTTGAAATTGCACATCGACTTATTTTTCGGATGGAAAATTAGTATTATTTTCATTTTATTATTGTATGTTTTTTATTTTTTTACAGTTGAAATTATAGTTAGTTGTTTTTTAAAATAAGTTATAATAAACTATTTATAGTAAAATGGAGAA
>CADAAJ010000091.1 GCA_902785855.1 uncultured Methanobrevibacter sp.
ATGATTCGCTTAAGTATAAAAAATCATGTTCCTTTTTGAGCATATTTAACATGGCGTTAAAAGTGGTCATGTTGCACTTCAGCTTACTGTAACCATGGAGTTTGAATAATTTATAGGTTTCTTTATAGTATTCCAAGAGTTTATTCCATGTAAACCTGGAATTGCCTATATTCTGATTAATTTTAATCATCATATCCTCATCCGGATACAATCTAACTTTCAAACCTTGATTAACACATTTCATAAAAAAACACTTAAAACTCCATTTTAGTGACAAATTTAAAATTAATTATAAACTAATTTAATATAATAAATAATATATAAAGAAATAGAGAGAGCATTTGAAAACTAATATCTTCAGATGCCTTTTTGTAAAATTCATCTCCGACCTTAAAGAGGTCGGAGTATTCTTTCACCATAAGATAAAAAAAATATACAAACAGATGATAAATATAAATATTATTAAATCAATAATATAAACTACAAAAATAACAGGTGAAATAAATGGAAAGATGGAAAGAATATCTAATTGGAGGAATATTATGTTTATGTATTTCAGTTCCAATGTCAATAATAGATCATAAAATTTCAGCTGCAACCCTTGTAGCATTTACATTGTTCGCTTATGGAGCATATAAAGCCTTTAAAAGAGAAGAATAAACCATATTATTGATTAATTTATGACCCCTTGTTATAAATTACTTTTTTGACCTATTATTTTTAAAAACTTAAAAATAGAATTAAAAGGTGAGTTAATGAATAAAAAAATATTTACAATATTTGCTTTGATACTTCTTGTAGCAAGTATAAGTACAGTTTCTGCATTTGATTTAGGCGACCTTTTTGGTAGTGGAAAAAATGAAACCATTACCCTTGATGGAGTTAAATTTAACATACCAGCAGGATATAAAGAAGATCAATCAAATACAACCAATAACAGATTAAACGAATTTAAAAAAAATGGAACTAATGTTACCGGAACAGCTTATGTTAAAGATTCAGACGCTGTTGGAATAATGGTTCTTAATTATAGTAATACTGATAAAACTTCTGATAATGTAAAAGAAATGCTTAAAGAAAATAAAACTAAAATAAAAGATATTGAAGGCTCATTAACTATTGATAATGGAGTTTATGTCTTTAGCTATGCTAAAAATGACATTTTTGTATCTATTTCTGCACCTAGTAAAGAAATACTAAGTGAATTTTTAATAGCTTAACTTTAAGCTATTATATTCTTTTTTTAATGATTTAATTTCATAATATTATCCTAATTGAGCAAATTTCTTTTTTTTAGAAAAAAATCATCCACATAGGAATTTTTTTGTTTATACTGCAAACAACTTCTTAAAAATTTATTTCAATTTCAGTTTATTTAAAATATACATTAATTAAACAAATTACAATGCTTCAAATTTATATTAAATTAATGTGAAGTCTTTAAAAATATTTATTTAATGAAAGTGTGTGCTTACATTCGAAAAACTATTTATATGAAGTAATATAAACTAATAAGCAAGAAAGATGAATTGTGTAATGAATTACATGATAAATCTTATCAATTAACTCAATAGGAGGCATTTTAATGAGGATATATTAATAAGATTAAATAAATATAATACTTAAAATGTAATAAACATTCCCCCAATATTTTATAAATTAAATTGAATTTAAAAAAACCTATTAACACACTACACAATATTTAATTCGAAATGAATTATTGATGGAAATGCTACTTGTAAAATACAACAAGTAGCATAATTCCATTTAAACTAATTTTAATAACATACAAAACACATAATGTTAATCCACCACTAATTACAGTTAAATTAGTGTCACCATAAAAAAAAACATAAAATTTACTTCATACTAAAAACATTTTTAACAAATGAGAAAGTAAGGTCCTATTCAATATTAACTATTAAATAACCCTAATTCCAAATATTGATAAAATAATTTATGAATTTTATAAAATAACCAATTATTAATATGAAAAACAAAAGATTAATGGAATTACTTTTTAATTACTTTTAGTTACAAAAATAGAAAACTTTATATAGTAACAAAAAGTAAATAAAATATAATTGTAAAAATCCATTATTAGGAGCGTGAAATTATGGCCGATAATGAAACTATTGAAACTAAAATATCAGATAAAAAAGAAAAAATTGATGAAAAAATAGATCAAGGAAAAAACAAATACGATGAGAAAAAAGATGAACAAAAAGAAAAATTTGAAGCAAGAAAAGAAAAAGGAAAAAATATTGCTGACAATGTTGTAAATGATTTCTCCAACACTGTTGATGAAATAAAAGAAGGTATCAAAAATTTACAAAAAGCTGCAGATCAAAAATATACAGAATATAAAAATTCAACAGTAAAAACTTTAGATGTTGATTTAATTGAAACTGAAAAAAATTATTTCATCAAAGTTGCAGTTCCTGGCGTCAATAAAGATGAAATTTCTATAGAAGCTGGAGACAATGATATTACTATTGAAGTAACATTCAAAGCATTTATTGATGAATTTAGTGAAGAAGATGAAGCTGAATTAATCTCCTCCTCCTTAAAATCAGGAAGATGTGTAAAAACAATCAGATTTGAAAACAGTCTTGATCTTGAAAATATTAATGCAAAATTCGATAACGGAATCGTTATAATAACTGTTCCAAAATTAATAATTCCTAAACACAAAATAAATGTGGAGTAAAATCCACATTTTATCTCTTTTTTTTAATATCTAACTTTACCAATGTGTCTTGTAGCACCAGGATCTTCACCGTTCAAGTGTGCTAAATAATAAATAAACCATTCTAAAGGAATAACAAGAATGAATGGTGATAATAATTTATCCACATCAGCATAATCATTTAACTTATATATTATTGATTTAACTTCCAAATTTTCACAAAAATCAATAGCTTTTTGAGTTATTTCATCAGATTCTAAATCAGAAGTTAAAAATACAATAGGCACTCCTTTTTCAGCTCTTTCAATTAAACCATGTCTAAATTCTGCAGAATATTCTGGACATGCATGTTTAATTGCACCTTCCATAAACATTGTCATAGCAAGTTTATAAGCTAATCCAAAGTTAGGTCCACTTCCCAAACAGTAAAAAATATCTTCATTTTTAAAATCCTGAGCATATAATTTATTATCATATTCTGTAGATTTTAATAACTCTTCTAAGGTGTCAGGCATATCATTTAACTGATTTAATAATTCTTCCTTATTTTCATAATTTGAAGCTTTGAATAAAATTTGATAAAGACAAGCCAATTGAGTAATATAAGTTTTAGTACCTAAAATTGCAGTTTCTGTTTCACATCTAGTAACAATTGGGGTTTTTGATTCTTTAATCATTGAACTATCAGGTTCATTGGAAATAGAAACTGTATGTATTCCAAATTCATTAGCTCGACGTAAAGATGCCAAAGTATCAGCAGTTTCACCAGATTGAGAAGTAAAAATAGCAATAGAATTCTCATTTTCAGTTAATTTTTTATTATAATAAAATTCATAACCAGTGTAAACCTCTATATTGATATTAGTACTAGACATCCTAATTGCATCTCTAACACTATAACAAGTAGATATGGAACTGCCACACCCAATTAAATAAACTTTATCAACATCAGAAATTAAATCTGAAATTTTATCCATTGTTGATAATTCACTTTCAAATGTTTTTCTAAGTGAATCCGGTTGTTCCATCATTTCATCATACATTTTATAGTTCATAAATATAAACTCCTAAAATAAATTTAATAATATATTAATATATCTTTGTCTATATATAAAAGTGTTTTTTAAAATTAATTAAATACTGATTATAATGAAAATAGATTTATCTTTAATAGGAATGGAAAAAGGGCGACAATATGAAACCATCATAAGTACTGTTAATTTAGATAAACAAAAAAATGCTGCTCCAATTGGAGTAATATGTTCCGGCAGTGATAAGATATTATGTAGAATATTTAAAGGCAGCCATACATTAGACAATATTTTATCTACAAAAGAATTTATTGTCAATATAACCTATGACCCTGAATTATTCCAAATATCAACTATTGAAAACCTTCCTAAAAATTATTTTAATGAAGATGGTTCTATAATTAATGCTGGTGCTTATTTTAAATGTAGTGTTAGTGAGTTTAAAGAAGCAATAAAACAAAGCGATCCTATTAAAAAAGATGGTGAAGCAATTGTAATTAAAGCTAAAGTAACTGATTTAGTTATAAATTATCCAATTAAAGCATTCAATAGAGGATTTGGATATGTTATCGAATCTCTTGCAAATTTTACACGTTATGAACTAGTTGATGAAAAACAAAAGAAAAAATACATTAAAGAATTTAAAGAAGCACAGCGTATTGTAAATAAAGTAGGATATCCTAGTGAAATTAAAGCTATGAAAGAAATAAAAAAAAGATATGGAATTTAATTGATTACATCAATAAATTCAAATTTATCTCCATCAAACAATCCTTTATCCGAGATTTTTAAAGATGGAATAACAAGTAATGCCATAAAAGCCATTGTCATAAATGGAGAATCTAATTTACATCCCAATGCAGAAGTCATTTTATGTAATAAATCTAATTTTTCAGCAACATCAAATACATCCTCATTACTCATAAGTCCTGCAAAAGGTAATGAAAGAGATTTATTAAAATCTTCACTGACAACTGCAAATCCCCCCTTATTGTCAATAATTTTATTTACAGCCTCTGCCATACTTTCTGAATCATATCCAACAACAATGATATTATGAGAATCATGTGCAACAGAAGATGCAATTGCCCCTTTTTTAAGTCCAAAACCTTGAATAAATGCATTTGAGACTGTATTTCCACCATACCTTTCAACAACAGCAATTTTTAATATGTCATTGTAAATATCAGAACAAACCTTACCATCACAACATTTTAAATTGGCAGTGACTTTTTTAGTTAATAATTCTCCATCACAACACCCAATTACATTAACATTGCATTCATCTCCATCAAAATAAACATCAAAATCCTCTGGAGATTTTTTAGAAGCTTTAATAGAATTTACAAATTCTATTTCTGGAACATCAAATAATACATTTTCACCATCAAAAACACATTCCCCACCAATATATGTTTGTAAAACATTAAAATCTTCTAAATTATCAATTACTACAAAATCTGCCTTAGCACCTGCCATTATGGCACCAGAATTTAAATTATAATGCTTAGAAGGATTGATAGTAACCATTTTAATAGCTTCCAATACATCAATACCCAAATCAACAGCTTTTTTAATTGACTTATTTAAATAACCATCAATTAAATCAGTGGGATGCTGATCATCACTTACAATAAAATCAAAAATAGGAAAATGAATTCTTCGCTCAATTACTTCTCGAGGAATCATACCATGACCATCATGATTTATCAAATATTCTGCATGTTTATTTATATCAAAAAGTTCATCCATATTTTTAGCAGATGATCCCTCACGAACCATAATTTTCATACCCTTTTTCTTTTTTTCAATAGCTTCATCAAAACTACTGCATTCATGGTCAGTAGATATGCCCTGTTCAAGATATTTATCTAAATCTTTACCAGAAAGCAATGGTGCATGACCATCAATAGGTTTTTTATATTGCCTTGCCAATGCCAACTTTCTTAAAACCTCTTCATCACCATTAACCACACCATTAAAATTCATCATTTCCCCTAAAACAACAATTTCATCTTTTTTCAATAAATATTCGACAAGTGATGAATCAATGGTTGAACCTGAAGTTTCAAAAGAAGTGGCCGGCACACAAGAAGGAGCTGAAAAATAAAAATTAAAAGGAACTTTAGATGCATTACCAATCATGAACTCAATGCCTTTAACTCCTGCAACATTAGCAATTTCATGAGGATCACAAACAACAGATGTTACACCATATCTAACAGCCATCTTTGCAAATTGAGCCGGAGTAAGTATTGAACTTTCAATATGAATATGTGCATCAATAAATCCAGGAATTATTAAACCATCAATATCCAAATCAGAAATACTTTCAGGAGAAAGAGGAACAATCTTTTTAAAAATACCATCTTCAATAGTTAATCTTGCAGGGTAAATAGAATCTGTTAAAACATCAAAAATATATGATGTAAAAGACATTTAATCACCATGCAAAGAACCATAAAGAAGTGGTAAGAATGTTCCAATATCTGTTACAATACCAACCACCTGAGCACTACCCCTATCAGATAATTTAGTAACAGTTGAAGGATTAATATCTACACAAATACTTTTA
>CADAAJ010000092.1 GCA_902785855.1 uncultured Methanobrevibacter sp.
TTTGAAAGTTGCTTTACCTTTACTGTTGGTTTTAGCACTGAAAGCTTTTTTACCTATTTTAAGGGTAATTTTAGCTTTTGCAATAGGTTTAGCAATATTATTCTTCAATGAAACATTGAATTTTTTAACTTTTTTCTTTGCTTTATATGCTTTATTTTTAGCTTTCAAAATTGGATTTGCTTTATTAACAGTGATTTGAGCATCAGCTGATGAACCATTATAGACATCATTTCCTGCAAAAGTAATTTTAGCAGTGTAAATTTTAGGAACTAAACTAGCAGTTGGAACTTTTACCTGACCGTTACTGTCAGTAGTATATGTTTTAGCACCGTTTAAGTCAATAGTTACATTAGAATTACTTAAAGGTTTACCATTCACATCAGTTAAAGTAACTATTAAATCCTGATTAACATTATAAACAGTAACAACTGGTGATGCTTCAATTTTTGATGCATATTTATTTACTTTCACATTAACTCCAAATATTTCATTATCTACTGTTGCATTTACATAATAAAGGCCACCAGCATTAGCAGAGAATTGTGAAGTTAAACCAACATCCCCTTCAGTTTTTGTTAAAGTACCATTACTTGATAATAAAACATCTCTTGCAGGTAATGAACTTGTTGCATCTGTATTTGTACCATTCCAAACAAATTTAGTTTTTATACTAGATTTGCCATCAGGATAGATTTCAACAGGTTCAACAATTACATTTAAAACAGCGAAAACTGATAATGTATGATTACCTTCAATTAAAGCATTCCAATCAGGATTATTTGAACCCCACCAATTATGATTCAAATCAACAATGTTATCTCCATTAATATAAATTTCAGATACTTTAGATGCAATATTATTAATAAAACTACAATTATTTACATTACCATAATCTATATTAATTGCATTACCTCTTATTGCAGTATTATCAATGAAAGTACAATTACCAACATTAAAAGAGCATGTTCTAATTGCACCACCAGATGCATCTGCAGTGTTATTAATAAAAACACAATTAAATATATAAGGAACGTCATTTTCAATGCAAATTGCACCACCATTACCATACTCCCCACCTAATGCTTTATTACCAATAAAAGTAGATTGAACTAACCTACCTCCTAAAAAACCATGATAGGCACCACCATCCAATGTTGCAGTATTGTTGATAAAAGTACAATTAATCACATTAGTCACATCACTATCAGAATACCATGAGTAAATTGCACCACCATTTACCCCAGTATTGTTAATAAAAATACAATTTATGAAACTAGCAACTGAAGTTAAGTGAACTGCTCCACCATCTCCATTTGCATTTCCATTTTTAAATGTTAAACCAGTTATATTGATTGTTTTTCCACTTTGAACATCAAATATTCCTCTTTGGTTTTCTGCATCAAATATAGCTTCACTGTCACCGTATTTGATAAACTTTAAATTATTAGTATCAATTATTAATCCAGTGTTGTTAGTTCCATTATATAGGCCTGATGCAATCATGATTGTATCGCCATCTTCAGATTTATTTAAAGCATCACCCAATGTTTGGAATGGATTTTCTTGACTTCCATCACCCTTATGGTCTGCAGATGAATTAACATATATTATATTTCCTTCAGAAAGAGTCTTTGAATTATCATTACTTTCTACAACATTGTTTGAACTAGAATCCAATTCAAGTTTTTCATTAACCATATTAGTTGATTTATCAATAGATACTACATCTGTTTCATTGTCCTTAGCAGCACTTGCAGAACCAATGAATATGAGTAAAACTAAAAATATTGATAAAATAACTAATGAATATCTTTTAGATTTCATTATATACTCACCTATTTATAAATAAAACGTTTTAGCTTACAAACATCACACCACAACGTCTGCAAGACAAAACAATTTTACAATTATTAAATCTATAAAAAAACAAATAAAAATATTATGGGAAAAATATAATACATTCAGATATTATTGGAAAATGGTTAAAATCAAAACAAGATAAATACCATAATAAAACACTATTTAAATCAATCATAATTATTTTGTAACTTAAATATGACCATATTAATAAATTATAAATAATCATTGAATAAAAAGCTATTATTAATGGGTATTGTAGTGATAATTTAATTTAATTTTAAAATTATACCAACAACATTAACTTTAATTTTTAATTAAAAATAAAAATGGGAGGGGAATCTTATTAAAACAAAAAATAAACTGTTAATGACTTTAACTGTTTTATTGATACTCTTTGTTTTAATAGGTAGTGTAAGTGCAGCAAAAGACAATACTACCACCTTAAGTAAAGATACAAGTAAAGAAATTAACCAAAAAATATCAATCGGAAATGATGATTCCAACTTAAATAAAGAAATATTAAAAAGTAATGATAAAAATACAACCTTAAAAGAACCTGTTAGCGGAGATTCTTTTAGTGACATTCAAACAGCAATAAACAATGCAAATCCAGGAGAAACAATAGAACTAAGCGGACTTTATAAAGGATCAGGAACTGAAATTACAATTAGTAAAAATAATTTAACAATTATCGGAAATGATGCAACCCTAGACGGACAGGGACTGTCCAGAATATTCAATATAACTGGAAATAAAATTACATTAAAAAATATACAATTCATAAATGGTTATACAAGTGAAAATGGTGGAGCAATCAACTGGGACGGAGAAAATGGAACTGTAGAAAACTCTACATTCACAAACAACACCGCATATATTGGTGGAGCAATCAACTGGAATGGTGCTAATGGAAGTGTAGAAAACTCTACATTCACAAACAACACCGCACAATGGGGTGGTGGAGCAATCAACTGGAATGAAGAAAATGGAAAGATAAACAGAAGCAACTTCAATAACAATAAAGCAAATACTGGTGGAGTACTCTACTGGGGCGGAGAAAATGGAAGCATAAACAACAGTAATTTTAAAAACAACACTGCAGAAGATGGTGGAGCAATCTACTTGGAGGGATCTTATGGAACAGTGAGAAACTGTAACTTCATCAATAACCAGGCAACAGAAGAAGGCGGAGCAATTCTATGGTACGGAGATAATGGAAAAATAACCTACTGTAATTTCACCAACAACACAGCACAGGATGAAGGTGGAGCAATCAACTGGTTTTATTATGAAGGAACATTAAGCAACTGTAACTTCAACAACAATACAGCAAACTTAGGTGGAGCAATTTCCTGGGAGGCAGATAGTGGAATTATCTCTAATTCAACATTTAAAGGTAATAAAGCAGAAAATTATAGAAATATTTATCTATCTTCTGGAGATTTAATTTTATTCAATTCTACACTAGAAAGTATCGTAACTATTAGTCAAGTTCCCGATTGTGATGTAGGCAGTAATTCCATTATAAATATTACTTTTGATGATGGCAGTAATCTTGAAAACTATAATGTGACATTTTTCAACAACAATGAATTAATTAAAACATTTGCATACAACAGCACATACAATTACACATATAACTGGAACAATTTAGCTGCAGGCAACTATTCAATTACTGTTGGAGATATAAATAATAATCAAAATAAATATCCTGCTGATTACGAAGCAATGAAATTCAAAGTCACTGCACCTATGGGAGAATTCGAACAGTTACAAAAATTAATTGATAATGCTAGTGAAAACAGTATAATCAACCTTGAACACAACTACACCTACACCATAAATCTAGACACAATAAGACAGGGAATTTTAATAAATAAAAATCTAACAGTTAATGGAAACGGATTTACAATTGATGCTAAAGGCAGCTCAAGAATATTTCAAATCACTGGTGCCGGAATTACATTAAAAAACATAAAATTCATAAATGCTTATACTACTGAAAGTGGTGGAGCAATCAGCTGGAGTGGAGAAAATGGAACAATAAATCAGTGTACCTTCAACAACAACACAGCAGAGGATGAAGGTGGAGCAATCAACTGGAATGGTGTTAATGGAGTTGTAAGTAATTGTAATTTCAACAACAACAATGCAACATCATTTAATGGTGGAGCAATCAACTGGAACGGAGAAAATGGAACAATAAATCAGTGTACCTTCAACAACAACACAGCAGAATACGAAGGTGGAGCAATTTACTGGGCAGAACCAAATGGAACTGTAAACAATTGTAAATTCGACAAAAACACAGCATACATTGGTGGAGCAATTGAGTGGATAGGAGAAAAAGGAACTATAACTAACTGTACTTTCACCAACAACAAAGCATATGATGGAGGAGCAATCGACCTAATGGGAGAAAAAGGAACTATAACTAACTCTACATTTACAAAAAACAACGCAACAGGTAATGGCGGAGCAATCAACTGGGAATATAGTAATAAAGGAAATATAAGCCGTTGCAATTTTACAAACAACACAGCACAAGAAGACGGTGGGGCAATCTACTGGACAGGAAATAACAGCACCCTGTCTGATTCCATATTTAAAGCCAATAAAGCAATGAATTATAGAAATATTTATTCACAAAACAATATTTTGAATTTATTCAATTGCTCTTTAGAAACTATCATAACTATCAGTCAAATTCCAGATTGTATTTTTGGAAGTAGTGCAACTATCAATTTAACTTTTGATGATGGTACACATTTTGAAGGATATAACGTAACATTATACAACAACAATGAACTAATAAAAACATTTGAATATAATAATACTTATAATTACACTTATACCATGGATAACTTAGCTGCAGGAGAATATACAATCACTGTAGGATATACAAACAATAATAAAAACAAATATATTGCAAATTACGAAGCAATGAAATTTACAGTTACCAAATACACATCAAGTGTAAGTATTGATCCTATTAATAATGTTACTTATAACAGTGAAGTTATTGTAGATTTCCATGTTGAAAACAGAACAAGCATTACTATTATAGTAACAAATCTTCAAACAGGTGAAAAATTAACATTTAAAAATTTTACAGGTTCTGAATTTAGAATTAATAATATAATTGCAGGGGAATATAATATTACTATAACAAACAGTGAAAATGAAAATTATTCTTCATCAAATGCTTCTGCTTTATTTAATATTGCAAAAGCTAAATTAAATCCTGCCGACATTAATATTACTGTTACACCAGGCAAAGGTGATGCAACCATAAGTATTACAGCACCAAAAGACTTCAACGGTAATATAAATGTTATTATTAATGGAACAAGTTATCCTGTATCTGTAGTGAACGGAAATGCATCAAAAATTATTCCATTAGCCCCTGGAAAATACAATCTCACAGGAGCAAATATAACTGAAAATCAGATATACAATGATACAATTATTCCACAAAATATATCATTTGAAGTTGAAAAACTTGATCCGCAACACATCTATTCAATTATAGACAATAAAGATATGAGTGTCTTTTATATGGAAGGTGCATTATTTACAGTTCGTATTGTTGATGAAAATAAAAACCCAGTTTGTGGAAAAACCGTAACATTTAAAGTCAATGGTAAAGAATACACTGCCGATAGTGATGCAAATGGATATGCATCAATACCTATTGAGTGGAAACCAGGTAAATCCACTATTACAGCAACATGTGAAAATACAACTGTATTTAATAGTATTCAGGTTAAAAGTGTGATTCATTCAACTAAAAACGTTAAAGTTAAAAAATCAAAAAATACTAAATTCAAAGTCGCATTATGGGGTCTTAAAGCCAAAATAGTTAAAAAACCAGCATTTAAATACAATGGTAAAACAAAAGTTCCGGTTAAAATTGGTAAAGATTTAGCAGGTAAAAAAGTATCCGTTAAATTTAAAGGAGAATACTTTACTACTAAAGTTGACTTAAAAGGTAACGGTGTTTTAAAGATTAGTAAAAAACTTGCTCATGACCTTAAACTTAAAAAAGGTAAAAAATACAAAGGAAGAGTAGTATACAAAGACATGGTAATCTATAAA
>CADAAJ010000093.1 GCA_902785855.1 uncultured Methanobrevibacter sp.
CATATGAATTAAATCAACATTCACAAAAAATTAAAATTAAATGATTAATAAGTAATTTAAACCATACATTTATCAATAACCAAAAATAAAACAAATTATAATATTGTTATTGTTTATTCATGGAAAAAAATAATTTATCACTTTCTTTTAATCGAAATAATTTATAAAACTTTTCATTTGAGATAAAGATTTTAAAACACTACCTTCACCAACACTTGCAAAAGGAGATAAAACTTCACAAGTTACAGCAGGAATTCCTTTTAAATTACATACATCTTCTACAGCACCTTTATATGTAGAACCTGCAATATCAAATGAAATAATTTTTGAACCAACATTCTCAGAAATATGTTTTGCCATATTAACACTTTCAGAAGTTGGAGACTTTGATGCAAATACAGATTCAAAACCAGGATTTGAATTATAAGAAGTTGAGTGAAAATCACCCACAAAATCAATTCCTAAATCAATGATTTTTTGGATTATTAAATTGCTTATTGAGTTTTTAATGTGTGATGATCTGTTTAAATCCATTGAGTTAAAAAGTCTTTGATTATACATACTTGCTTTTGGAGCTGCAAATGGTATGAAATATAGTGTATTGTTCAATTTTGAGTCAACCAATTCATTTATCAACCGAACATTTGCAATTTGTGGAGGTAGTTCATTTCCATGAATTCCAGATAATATTAAAATTTTTCTACCACCGTTACCTAATTTAAAAATAGGTGTTCCATAAACTGATTTTTCTAAAATAAATTGAGTTAACCCATTAATTTTTAAATTTTCAAGAACATAATTGTTACGTGAAATGTAAGCTCCTGAAAAATCGCAGATATATTCCATTTCCAAATCCATAATTTAATTATATATTAAAAAACTATTTAAGAATTAGGGATTATATGAAAAAATTTATAAAAAAATTAATTAAACTCATTAATTATGAAAGAGATGCAGAAATTGATTTAATGACACGTGAAATAAGTACAATGTCTGCTAAAAAAAGAGAAGAATTAGGAAGAGCGATTAATAAAGTAAAAGGAAAACGAATGGGAAAAGAATTAGGCTTTGAAATCGTTCAATATGGAAGACCCGAAATAATAGACACTGAAATTTCAGTGGGAGATATGGTTTTAATAAGTACTGATAATCCTTTAAGAAGTGATTTAACCGGCACTGTTACAGAAAAGGGTGCGAGATTTATTAAAATTGCCTTTGATAAAAGAATTCCAAAATGGGCATTAAAAAAGAAAGTCAGAATTGATTTATATGCAAATGATATTACCTTTAAACGTATGGAAGATAATTTGAAACATTTAAGTTTAAAAGGAAAAAATGCTCTTGAATACATGTTACATGACAGAGACCCTAAAAAAAATCGCCCTACCCCTTATATTTCATATATTGATGAGAATTTAAATGATTCACAAAAAAATGCAATTGAAAATGCACTTTCATGTGAAAACTTTTTTTTAATCCATGGTCCATTCGGTACAGGGAAAACAAGAACATTAGTTGAGTTAATATCACAGGAAACACGTCAAAACAATAAAGTCTTAGCTACCGCTGAAAGTAATGCTGCTGTTGATAATATTTTAGAACGTTTGATGGAAAATAAAAAGTTAAACTTAACAAGACTGGGTCACCCTCAGAGAGTATCAAAACAAAATATTACTCAAACTTTATCTTACAAAGTTGAAAATCATAAGTTAAATAAAAAAATAAAAAAAATTAATAAAAAAATTGAAAAATTAATTGACAAACGACGTGTTCACACAAAACCAACACCACAATACCGCAGAGGTTATGGAGATTATGAAATATTACATAATGCATCAAAAGGAAAAGGTGGGCGTGGAATAAGTAGTGAAAAAATGCAGTCAATGGCCAAATGGATTGAAATTAACCAGGAAATTGATGAAGCTCATGATGAAATTAAACGCATAGACAACAAAATGATTCGTGACATAATTGAAAACAGTGATGTTATTCTTGCAACAAATTCATCATCTGCTCTTGAATCAATAGCTAGAGTTAAATTTGATGTTGCAATAATTGATGAAGCATCACAGGCCACAATTCCAAGTGTTTTAATTCCAATTGCTAAAGCACGTAGATTTATTCTTGCAGGAGACCACAAACAACTTCCACCAACGATCATTAGTGACAGAGCAGGAGAACTTGAAAAAACATTATTCGAAGAGTTGATTAAATCATACCCACATAAATCACAACTATTAAATGTTCAGTACAGAATGAATAGCTTGCTTATGAAATTTCCAAACAAAGAGTTTTACAACAATGATTTAAAAAGTGATATGAGTGTTGATAACATAAGTATTAATGATATTCTTGATTTGAAAAACAAAGAAGAAGCTTTATTATTTATCGACACATCAAATATTGATAATAATTATGAAAGCCATCTTAAAGATTCCAAATCAATTGTTAATGAAGTTGAAGCAGATATTGCATTGAAATTAGCTGACAGTTATTTAAATAAAGGTCTTTGTGAAGATGATATTGGAATCATTAGTCCATATGCTGATCAGGTTAAAGTAATCCAGGAAAACACATCAGTTGAAGTTAAAACTGTTGATGGTTTTCAGGGTCGTGAAAAAGAAATTATTATAATTTCAACTGTTAGAAGTAACGATGATGGAAACATTGGTTTTTTAAGAGATTTAAGAAGATTAAATGTTGCTATTACAAGAGCTAAAAGAAAATTAATAATTATTGGCAATAAAAATACTTTAAAAGTTGATTCAACATATGAAAGATTGATTAAATTTTGTGAAGAAGAAAATTTAATTAAACAATTTGATAATTGAACAACCTTAAAATTGGGATTTTTAAATGGTTCTATGACCTAAATCCCATACTAAATTAATTATCTTATGATTTATTTTTTAAAAATAATTAAATACTATTAACAATAAAAATTAACAATGAAAACTTATTTTTAAATGGTGATTAAATGACTGATAAAGTAGTTCTAGCATTCAGTGGAGGTTTAGACACCTCTGTTTGTGTTAAATTATTAGAAGAAAAATATGATGTAGAAGTTATTACTGCTTGTGTCGATGTTGGACAAGGCGAAGAAGAAATGGAAAGAGCAAAAGTTATGGCATCAAAAATTGGAGGCCTAAAACACTACAATATAGATGCTAAAGAAGAATTTGCAAACGAATACATTACACGTGGTATTAAAGCAAATGCTGAATATGAAGGATATCCATTAAGTACTGCTTTTGCAAGGCCATTAATAGCTAAAAAAATTATTGAAGTAGCTGAAAAAGAAGGTGCAACTGCTATTGCACATGGATGTACTGGAAAAGGTAATGACCAATTTAGATTTGAAGCTGTAATTCTTGCAATGTCTGATTTAGATATTATTGCACCAATCAGAGAATTAAATTTAACAAGAACTGAAGAACAGGAATATGCTGCAAGTAAAGGTATTGAATTAAGTTACGATAAAATTTACAGTATTGATGAAAACATTTGGGGAAGATCAATTGAAGGAGATATCTTAGAAGACCCTGCTAACGAACCTCCTGAAGATATTTATGAATGGACTGCATCCTGGAAAGATGCTAAAGACGAACCTGAAAAAGTATCTATTGAATTTGAAGAAGGAGTACCAGTAGCAATTAATGGTGAAATGATGCCATTATTAGACCTTATCAATAAGGCAAATGAAATTGCAGGTTCCCACGGTCTTGGTAGAGTAGATACCATTGAAAACAGAATGATTGGTCTTAAAAGCAGAGAAACCTATGAAGTTCCAGGTGCAAAATTATTGATTGCAGCACACCAGGCTTTAGAAGAATTAGTTTTAACTACTGATGAGTTAAGATTTGCTGAATATATGTCAACATTATATGCTGATTTAGTTTACAGAGCATTATGGCAAGAACCTTTAAGAGAAGATTTAGACCAAGCAATTGACAATATGCAAGAAAGAGTAAGTGGAGAAGTCGTAATGAAATTATTCAAAGGCTCAATTCAGCCACTTATAAGAAAATCACCATTTAGCTTGCACAGCATAGACCAAATTACTTTTGAAGATAAAGACAATGACCAAAGAGATGTAGAAGGTATGATTAGACATCACGGTCTTCAAGCTGCAAATTACCAAAAATTAAACAGATAGCTTTAATGCTATCCTATTTTTTATTTTTTATTACTTAAATCAAAGTCAAGAGATTTTGGAATTAATTTAATACCATCTAACTGATTATCACATTTATAAACCAGTATTTCAACACCTTCACGGTAAGCCTCATTTAAAGTTTCACTAAATATAGGATCATTTTGCCAGTTTGGTCTGAAGAAATCTCCTGCAGGATGTTGGATTAAAAAGAAAACACAACATCTATTTCCTTCTTGTTTAAGTTTAATTAATTCTTTTAAATGTTTTGTACCTCTTTCAGTTGGTGCATCAGGAAATCTTGCTTCACCATCAACAATTAATGTAACACCTTTAACTTCAATGAAACATTTTTCATTTTCATTTTCTACTAGTATATCTATTCTTGAATTATCAACAGTTTTTTCTCTAGTATGTGTTAAATAACAGGAAAGTTCTTTAATTTTACCATCAACTATTGCATCATATACAATACTATTAGCTTGCTGAGAGTAAAGTGATACTAAAACATTTTTGTTTTCTACAAAATGAAGAGAAAATTTTGTTTTTCTATTCGGATTATCTGATGGTTTAAGCCAAACAACTGCATCATCAACTAAAAGTTCCCTGCACCGCCCAGTATTCGGAACATGTGCAATTTCAATTTTTCCATCGATTTCAACTTCAGCAATAAATCTATTTGGACGATTTTTAAAAATCCCTTTAACATAATCCATTTTTAATCACACTACCAATATATGAAACCAAATCTGTTGCTGAAAATCCATTTCCTTTTTGATTGTATGCTTCATCACCTGAAAGTCCGTTAATAAAACAAGCAAGAGAGGCAGCATCAAATGAATCAAGCCCCTGTGCAAGTAAACTACAAGCAATACCTGAAAGAGCATCACCAGTTCCCCCAACAGTCATTCCAGCATTACCTGAACTGTTAATTTTAAATTTATTCCCGGATAAAATTAAATCATGTTTACCTTTAACAACTACACATCCCTTAATTTGATTTGTAACCTGTTGAAATTCAGTGATATTTTCATCAATCTTTTTAAAATCATATGAATCAATATTTAATTTCACATCATTTGTAATATTGAAAAATGATTTGAATTCAAAAATATGTGGTGTTAATATAATATCATCCCGATTTTTAATTAAAGATAAATCAACTTGTTTTAAACTGTCCGCATCCAAAACTATAGGCTTTTTAATTTTACTGACTAAAACATTAAATAATTTTGATGTATCTTCACAAATTCCTGCACCAGGACCTATTAAAACAGCATCAACCCCATCAACTAATTTTAATAATTCATCTAAATGGTCAAGTGATAAATTATCTCCTTTAAGTGATTTTACAATTAAATCCGGAGATGTTGATTTAATAGCTTCACCAGCCTTATTTGGACTTGCAACATAAACTAAATCAGCTCCAGCACCAATAGCTGCCATACCTGCAATAGCTGGTGCACCTGAATAATCGCTACTCCCACCAATAATTAACAAACGTCCATTATTTCCCTTATGAGAAGATGAATCCCTATTTTTAAGTCTTAAAAAATCACCATAATTTATGAAGTATTCTGCTTCAAACGGAATTCCAATATCTGCTGTTACAAGACCTCCAACAAGTTCTTCTGAAGCATTTCTAACACCAGTTTTGATTTTATGAAAACTAATTGTATAATCAGGAATTACTGCCAAATCATATAC
>CADAAJ010000094.1 GCA_902785855.1 uncultured Methanobrevibacter sp.
ATTTTCTTTTTATTACACTAAATACACTTTCTACATTGTTTCTTCTTGAGTATATTTCTTTTTTGAATATTTTTTGGCTTAATCTTCGATACCAACCATCTTTGAAGTTTGGTTTTAGATGTATTTGATTCAAAGCTTTGATTTCTTCGTTGATGCATTTTCGTATGGGTTCGGTATCGTAAGCTTTGTCTGCTATTATGTATTGAATGTTATATTTTTTTAAACTTCTTAATGCTGCAATTGCAAATTTTGTGTCGTGTCTGAGTCCTCTTACAGTTTGTGAGTATAAGATCATTCTTGATTCAACATCAATTGCAATATGACTTTTGGTGAAGTATTTTACGTTATATCCTCTTATTTTTAGATAATATTTATCAGCATAGTCGCTACTAAATCCACTCCCATCCAACGCTATTATTTTTGGTTCAATTTTTAAATTACCAATTAATTAATTTATTATTCTTTCAAACATGTTGGTTGGCATTCGTTTATAGAATTTCTGAAGAGTAGAATAGTTAGGAGCTTGTTTTATTCCTAGATATTTTTTTAATTTGTCTGAAAATGCTATAAAATCTGCAATTTCAAGTGAAAAAATTTTTAGGATTTCAACATGAGCCAAATAAATAAAAATATTATGTAAAAAATATAATACATTCTAAGTGTTATTGAAAAAAATAGTTAAAATCAAAAAAAATAAAAAATAATTTTAAGATTCAGTACCTACTTAATTAATTTTCAGAAAAAAAAATAAATATATGAAGTTATAAAAATGTTAATATAATGTTATTAAAACAAAATCAGGTACAATACTATGAAATTCAGACAGGATGGAGGTTATGGACTACAAAGGAATCTTTCTTTATACTTTTTTTTATATAACTTTCTAAATGAAGAACAAAGAAAAGAATATGAAAAAGAATTAGAAAAAAAAGATTCTAAAAAATTTAAACAATTTAAAGAATACATAATCATTGGCGAAAAAGCAAGAAAATACTGGAAAAACAAGGAAAAGGAGAGTGAGAAAAATGAGTGAATATCCAATGACCTACGAAGAATACGAAAAAAGAGTAACAGAATTATTCCTAAAATTATATCCAGAAGACAAACAAAATGTTGCAAAAGAAAGATTACAACAATTATTAGAAAAAGAACCAGACATCATAGAAGGATTATATGCTGAAACATGTTTCAGATATGATAGTCCACACCTATATGGTGAAACATGTAAAAAAGTATTTGGTGATTACTTATTAGAATCAATACCAGTAAACACACTAAACTTACTACTCGGAGGTAAAATCGAATAAAGTTATGGTTACTAAAAAACAAATAAACAATGTATTAGAATACAATGTTAAAAATTATAAAGTTAAAAATCATAAATCAGATTTCACAGAATTCACCTATACAACATTAAGTGGAAGAGATGAAACTATTCATGTAATTGAATTAACTCAAAAACCTACATTCATAAAAAAATCACAGAAGCAAAAAATTCAAATCTTGACAAGGATAAATGGAGAGTCCAAGAGCATTCAGAAGAAGTACAAACATAGGAATACCAGACAAAATATTCAGAAGATTAAAAGAAAACCCATTCAAACCAAAAAATAATAAATTTAAAAACAAAATAACAATATACAAAGGAGTGTAAAAAAATGACCGAATATCCAATGACCTATGAAGAATATGAAAAAAGAGTAACAGAATTATTCCTAAAATTATATCCAGAAGACAAACAACATGTTGCAAAAGAAAGATTACAACAATTATTAGAAAAAGAACCAGAATTCATAGAAGGGTTATACGCAGAAACATGTTTCAGATATCGTAGTCCACATGTCTATGGCGAAACCTGTAAACAATTCTTCGATGATTACCTATTAAAATCAATACCAGTAAACACACTAAACTTACTACTCGGTGGCAAATTAGATTAAAAAGGTAGTATTATGACTAATGAATTAATAATATTAAGAGACTTAACCGATGAAGAAATAATAAAATTAACAGATACAGAAATAGATGATATGATATCTTCATATAAAGAAAATGGTATACCTGAAAGAGCAACAGTAAAAGGATTATTAAAAGAATATAATGTTAAATATGATGATTTAACTGAATTTATACTAGGTCTTGAAGTCGGCAGATGCAATCATGTGAATCGTAGTGAAAACCAAATATATATCAATAGACCCAATAGTAATTTTAAAGACAATATTGTAATTAATCTGGATAAACAAAGAGATATACCTGATGTAACAATCCAAATTCAAATAAATGATGATTTCATACATGAAGAAGGCTATAATAAAGATGGATTAGAAATTTATAGAAGCTGATAAAAATTAAATAATCCATGTATAACATTTTGTGATTTTTTCGATGCATTTAATATTTTGAATTACCCATATTAAATATATGATTAATATGTGGAATGATTTTGCTAATTTTATTTTAAATGAAGTAGATGATAAAGAATATAAAATAGTAGAAGTTGGTGTTGGGAAATTTTTAGAAATATCAGAGATTTTATCTTCAAAAGAAAATATAACTTTAATTAGAACAGATATTAATCCAAAAGATTCCACTGTAATAAAAGATGATATAACCAAACCCAATATGAAAATATATGAAAATACAGATTTAATTTATTCTATAAGACCACCAAGTGAATTGCAACCTTATTTAGTTAAATTAGCAAATAAAATTAATGCCCAACTTATCATTAAACCATTAACAAACGAAGATTTAAATACTGGAAAAGTTAAAATGAAATTAAAAAATTTCAAAAAAGCAAGTTTCTATTGTCTGAGGTAACATTATGGAGAAATTATTATCACAGTATAAAACATCTGTTGAAGGATTAACACAAAAAGAAGCTTTAAGAAGGCAGAAAAAATATGGTTTAAACAAACTTGATGAAAAAAAACCAACGCCCCTTATCGTTTTATTCTTATCTCAATTTGTAGATGTTTTAATAGCTCTTTTAATAATTGCAGCTATTGCAGCTTATGCAATTGGAGATGTAATTGATGGAAGCGTTATATTATTAGCAGTCTTATTAAACACAATTATCGGATTTATCCAAGAGTACCGATCACAGAAAGCTGTTGAAAGTCTTAAAAATTTTATTGTTAAAAAAGCAGTTGTTAAAAGAGACAATACTCCCCAGGAAATTGATGCTGAAAACTTAACAATCGGAGATATTGTAATTTTAGATGAAGGAGATAAAGTTCCCTGCGATTTAGTGTTAATTGAGACAAATAATTTAAACTGTGATGAATCACATCTTACCGGAGAATCTGAAGCAATATTGAAAAATATTAATGACGAAGCATATATGGATTCAAATATATTAACCGGAAATGGAATAGGCATTGTTAAAAATATTGGAAATAAGACACAAATTGGAGAAATTGCTAAAATTGTTCAGGAAGATGATGAGGAAACTCCTCTTAAAAGAAAAGTAGGAAATCTTGGAAAAACACTCTCATTAATAGCAATTATTGTATGTATAGGTATTTTTATCATGGAATTGCTAAAAGGTATTCCTCTTGTTGAAACATTTATGACAGCAGTATCTCTTGCTGTAGCCGCAATTCCTGAAGGATTACCTGCAGTTTTAACATTAACTTTAGCTTTAGGAATGTCACAAATGGCAAAAAACAATGCTATTGTAAGAAAACTTTTATCAGTAGAAACATTAGGTTCATGTACAATAATCTGCAGTGATAAAACAGGAACTTTAACTTTAAATAAAATGACTGTAGTTGACAGTTTTTACACAAATGAAAGTAAAACATTAGATATAGGGAAATTATGTAATAATGCAACAATTACAGATGGAAATGTTATAGGAGATCAAACTGATGGAGCCATTTTGAAGTTTTGTCAAAGTTCAAAAACTGATTTTAAAAGAATTGATGAAATACCACTTGACAGCGATCGTAAAATGATGACTACTATACATAGATTAGATAGTGAAAATGATATAGTTTTAACAAAAGGTGCTCCAGAAATAATTCTAAGTAAATGTAAATCAATAGATTATGATGGAACTATTAAAAATATTGATTCTAAAATAAAGGAAACAATAGTTAAAAAAATTGATGAAATGAGTAAGAAAGGATTAAGAGTAATCGGATTTGCATACAAAAATAAAGATAACCATACCATTGAAGAAAATTTAATATTTACAGGATTACTCGGATTAATTGATCCGCCAAAAGATGATGCTAAAAAAGCAATCAAAGATTGTAAAAATGCTGGAATAAAAGTAATAATGATTACTGGAGATTACGAAAAAACAGCAAGTGCAATAGCAAAAGATTTGGGAATACTTACAACCGGACATGTACTGACTGGAAAAGAGTTAGAAAATCTTAGCCATGACGAATATATGGAAATTGTTAATGATATTGAAGTATATGCAAGAGTAAAACCAACACAAAAAATGAAAATAGTCGAAGCACTTAAAGAACTGGATAATGTTGTTGCAATGACCGGAGACGGTGTAAACGATGCACCTGCTTTGAAAAAAGCTTCTATTGGTGTTGCAATGGGAGATGGAACAGATGTTGCAAAAGAATCTGCAGACATGATTTTGCAAAACAATGACTTTGCAACAATTGTTACTGCAATCAAAGAAGGAAGAAAAATCTTTGATAACATAAAAAGATTTATTAAATTCCAAGTATCAACAAATGTAGGAGCAATACTAACAATTGTTGGAACATCACTTCTTAATTTACCACTTCCATTTAATCCAGTGCAGTTATTATGGCTTAATATCGTAATGGACGGACCACCAGCACAAACTTTAGGAATAGAAGGTGGCGAAAAAAATATAATGGAACGTCCACCAGAAACAGGTGAAATCCTAACAAAAAATACATTATTAGAAATATTTCTAACAGGATTAGTAATGGCAATTGGAACAATAGCTCTATTTGCCTATGAAATGAGTATAAACCAACCAGAAAAAAAAGCAATGACAATTGCATTTACAGTGTTTGTAATTTATCAGCTGTTTAATGCATATAACAGAAAAGCCAATTCAGAAGAATCAAGTAAATACCTGTATATTGCAATAGGATTATCCTTTTTACTGCAAGTATTAATTATCTATATCCCACAACTACAATTAATATTTAGAACAACCGCAATATCTCTAATTGACTGGTTATTAATCATTATTGTTGCATTTACTATTATAATAAGTGAAAAAGTAATGAAAAAAGTGATAGAATGAAAATATTATTACTTGGCGGGACTAAAGACTCAATAAATATCATACAACACCTAAAAAACAACTATTCCACATATATTTTAACAACCACAACAACTGAATATGGTGGAAAATTAGCAAAAGAAGGAGGAAGTGATGAAGTAATTGCACGACCACTTTTAAAAGACGAAATAATTGAAATAATAAAAAATGAACATTATGATATTTTAATTGATGCAACACACCCATTTGCATCACATATAACACAGACAAGTGCAAGTATTGCTTGTGAATTAAAAATACCATACATACGCTTTGAAAGACCTATCACCAACTTAAAAAATATTGATACATCACACATTCATTATGTAAATTCATTTGATGATGCTGGAAAACTAATTGACAATAAATTCAAAAAAGGAAATGTACTGCATTTTGCAGGAGCCAACACCATGAAAGAAATTGTCAAATATGTTTCTGTAGATAGATTTTATCCACGAATACTGAAAGTTGAAAAATCAAT
>CADAAJ010000095.1 GCA_902785855.1 uncultured Methanobrevibacter sp.
GAAAAAAGGAATTTTAAAGAGATTTGACTTAAAACTAATGTATTGGGACGAGGATAATGCTATTTTCTAAAAATCACTTAAGTTTTTGAAAGTGCCTTTTTCATAAATAATTATAATTATATAAACAATAAAAATTATAAATTATTTTATTAATGTAAAATTATTGAATATATTTTTATTTTAAATATGGGGGTGCAGAATATTAATATTAATTCAAAAATTATTTTTTTAGCATTGGTTATTTGTTGTATATTAATGATTGGATCTGTAAGTGCAGCAGATTCAAATACATTAAATGGAAATTTAACTGCCTCTGACACAGTCAGTTTTACTAGTCATATGGATGATTCAGATGAATGTATTTCACTTGAATCAAATGGCAATGAAAATACTTTATCCAATGAATATCAAAAAAAGGCTGTAGTTGGAGCTACTGGTGAGGATTTATTATCTGATGAAGGTAATAAAACATTAACTGATTTGAAAAATGAAATAGATAATGCTGTGAATGCTAAAGTCCAATTAAATGGGAAGTATTATAAATATAATTCTAGTATTGATAGTAGTATTGTTGGTGTCAATAAAGCAATTGCTATTTCAAACATTGAAATTGATGGAAATGGTGCAACAATTGATGGAGACAACCAGGTTTATCCATTTCAGTCTAATGGAAATTTAATATTAAAAAACATTAATTTTGTAAATATTTTAAATAAAAATGCTCATGTTGCTTCTACTCATGAAGGTGGAGTAATTGTTTTTAGTAGCGGTTCCAGTAATATTATTATTGAAAATTGTAATTTCACCAATATTAAAAAGACCACTAATGGTGCAGGTGTATTAGGATTTCCAAATGGGAACAATATTCTTATAAAAAAGTGTAATTTTAATAACACTAATACAGTAAATGCTATAATATTATTATGGGGTAATATTATGGAAAATTTAACTATTGAAGATTCCACATTTGACAATATAGCTACTACTGTTTATAATGGTGTATTTTATGCACATAAGTCAAAAAATTTTAAAATAAATAATAATAATTTCAGTAATGTGAAGTATGTATCAGGTTCTTTATTGATGTTTATTGATGATTCTGCAAGTATTATTAGTAATTGTAATTTTTACAATACTCTGGGTACTTATGCAGTTATTAGGTTTGAGAAAGGTAATGGTAATACTGTGATTAACTGTAACTTTAATAAAACACATCGTAGTGATAATAATAATGCTAGAGGTATTGCAATACTTATTTTAAATGGTGCAAATATTTTAATTGATAATTGTAATATATCTGATATTAAACATGCTGGTGGTTATGGTGGTGGAATTACAATAGGTGCTGGAGATGGTTATAAATGTCAAAATATAACTATTAATCATTGTAATTTCCATAATATAACAATATCCTATTCTGGTGTTGGTATTTATACTGGAGGACATAATAAAAACAATCCAGTCAGTGATATTAAAATTTATAACTGTAATTTTAACCGTGGACGTTTTGATTATTCTGGTAGTAGAGGTTCTGCTATTGAATTAAACGCAAATCATGCTTTTATTATTAATTGTACTTTTACAAACAACTATGCTGGTGGTAGTGGAGCCTTAGGATTATTCAGTACTGCAACTTATTGTACTATTGTTAATTGTACTTTTATTAATAACACTGCAAAGCAGGGTGGAGCAATAAGTCTTGAACAGGAAGCCTGTCATGATGCACATATTATAAATTGTACTTTTATTAATAATACTGCTAAAGCTATTTCAGGAGATAAACAATCTGGTGGTGGCGGTGCAATTGCTTTTTATGCAAGTAAATCATTAATAAATAATTGTACTTTTATTAATAATACCGCAAGTGAAGGTGGTGCAATTCAATTTAAAGCAAATAATTGTAATGTAACAGATTGTGATTTTATAGGTAATAATGCTTTGGCTCATGGTGGAGGAATATATTTTGCTGCTCATAATAGTTATGTACTACGTTGTGATTTTATAAATAATACTGCAAATACTGATGGTGGTGGAATGTGTTCACAGGCTCCAAAAGGTTCTATTTCTTATGTTGAAGCTTCTAAATTTATTGGTAATAAAGCACCTACGGGTACAGATTTCTATTCACATCCGGGTTCACAAATTAAATTTATTGGTTTAAAATTCAATGTGTTGTGGTTAACTAATGATAATGAAATGGATGAAGGTGTTGAATCAAGTGTTCTTAACGGATATGGTACATGGTATGATAAGCCAGCTCGTTGGGATAATGATGCGATGGACTTTTTAAACACTGAAAATGGTAAAATTACTATTTATCTTGTTGGGAATATTACAAGTTTTGATGAAAAAATATTAAATATTTCAAATCTTGAAATTATTGGTTATGATAAAGATACGAATCCTGTTGGTGCTACTGTTGATTTAAGTGGATGGAATCATCGTGCTTTCACTGTAGCTGCAACAAATATCATGTTTAAGAATATCTTATTTAAAAATAGTAATCTTACTAGTGGTGATGGTGGTGTTATTAAAGTTTCATCAAGTAGGGTTTCACAGATAAGAAACTGTACTTTTATTAATAATACAGCTACTTATGGTGGTGCTGTTTCATTTAATAATACAGTTCATAATGGTATTTTTATTGTAAATGACTCAACATTCAAAATGAATAAAGCTTTGATTCATGGTGGTGCTTTGTATTTTGATAATAGTAGTGATTTTACAACTGTTTTAGAGACTGTTATTCAGGATAATCGTATCATAACTAATTCTAGTGAAAATGCAGCTGCATATTATCAATCAAGAATGAACATTACTAGTAATCCTTTGTATTATTTCTTAGATCCATTTTCTATTAATCATGAAAGGAATAATTCAGATACAAATAATCCAATAAATACTAATCATGGAATTTTGTGTCGTGAGGATGTTTATGTGTCTTTATCATATGCTTTTAACCCAGGAAGACAGAAAGGTAATGGTACATCATATAATGATACAACAGACTTTATATCTGGTATTGCACTTGTTAAAGCAACTGGTGGAACAATCCACTTTTTACCAAATGAGATATATACTCTTGAAGATATTAGGAACTTGGAACCTGGTTTTAATTGGTATGTTGAGTTTTTCAAGTTTAATATATTCATTGAAGGAAATAACTGTACATTTTCAAACTTCGGATTACAATCCAATGTTGATTTCGGCTCAAACATACACTTTATGAATTTAACATTTAAAGATTACAGAGATTTTCATCCTATAATTAATGATGGAATGGACAATGTAATTGAAAGCTGTAAATTCATCAACAACAATAAAATTAGTGTTATAAACAATGGTGGAAATTTAAAAATAATTAACACAACTTTTATGAATAATAATGTTGTTGCAGTTAGTTCTAATGCTTCTAACATGACAATCATAAACTCATTATTTGATAAAAATCCAACCCACATGACAATTGATGCTGGTGGTAATTTCACACAAATTATCGATTCTAAATTTGTAAATGCAACTCAAAGTGCTGTTGTTGTAAATGCAAGTGATGTTAATATAGTTGGTTCTAATTTCACCCATAATACTGGTGTTAATGGAGGAGCAATTTATTTAATTAATGGTTCTTTAATTTTAAAAGGAAATAACTTTACTTATAATACTGCAGTTAATGGTGGTGCATTATATCTTGAAAATGGAACTGTGGTCACTAGTAATGATAATGAATTTTATTATAATAATGCTACTATGTATGGTGGTGCAATTTACACCTTAGTTCCTATTAATCTTAATGCTGATGTCTTTGTTGGTAATAATGCTTCAATTGGTGGGGGAGCAATTTATTTAAATGCAACAGGATCCAACATTTCAAATGTTAAATTTATTAATAATTGGGCAGTTAATGGTAGTGCAATTTATTTAGTTTCATCAAATAAATTATTTGTTAATAATGTTGTTTGTGAGAGAAATACTCAAACTGATTTTGCAGATTTAATTAATTCTTTCCATCATGGTTCTATTTATCTTGAAGATAGAATGCAGTCTGGTAATTTTGTTTATTCTGGATTAAATCTTGTTGGTGGTAATGATGTTTGGGATGGATTTACTTATTATTTAAGTACAATTTATGTTAATAGTACTGCTGATAGTTCTACTTGTGGAGATACTCCTGAAACTGCAACTAGTTTTGAAAATGCTTTAGTACATATTTTAAATGAAGGAAAAATCATTTTTGCAGATGAAACATATACTATTGATCAGGTAAATCTTTCAAATAGAACTATTGCTTTAATTGGTAATGGTGCAACCATTAAAAGAAAGGATTCATCTGAATTTACATGGAATTTAGATAATTCAACAATATACATGGAAAATTTCACTTTTGAGAATACTGGAATGAATATTGAAAACAACTCCACACTTAATTTGAATAATATTACATTCTTTACCACTGAAAATAACGCTGGTGGAATTGTTTATGATGCAAGCAGTAAAGGAACAATTGACAACTCCAATTTCTCAGGGACAACTGATTCTTCTGGTGATTATGTAATAACAGTTAATGGTAAATTGGATATTAATAATACTGAATTCTCAGATAATAAGATTGGTGCTGTTAAATATGATGTTGATGGTGAGGGTTCTATTGTTAACTCAGTATTCATTAACAACACTGCTAAAAATGAAAATGAAGTTAGAAATATATTTTTAAACAACACATCCAAAGTTAAATATTCAAATAATACTTTAGATGTTAATATGAGTTATTATATAACTGATAAGGTTTATGGCAATCCGTTCAATATCATTGGTGTATTTGATGCAGGAGTTAACTTCCCACTAACTGATATTATTTTAACACTTAACAATACAGGTAAACTCAACAAAACAATTATTGTTAATGCTACCGCTGGTTTTTCATCTAATGTTGCTGGTGGTGTTTTACACACGGGTAAATATAATTTAACTGCTACAAGCACTAATTTCAACTATAAAATAAATTACATCAATAATGAATTTGAAATTATCAAACGTACAATCGAAATCTATCAGATAAATGATATTGTTGTTGTTTATGGTAATAATTACACTGTTGTAGTTACTGGTAAGTATAATATTACTCAATATGGTGATAATTACGACGGATTACTAAATGTATCTCTTAAAATCGGAGATAAAGTATTTAAAAACAATAATACTGTTCATGTCTCATCTGATGGTACTTTTAAAGTAGGTATTAGTGTTGTTGATTTAGGTGCACAAAATTACACTATCTTTGTTGAAGGTGATTCTACAGCAGATTATAATAATGTAAGTATGAGTAAGAATTTAACTGCTTATTTAAACATCACTAAAGCTGTTGTTAGTGCTAATTACACATCTGAGGTTAGTGTTGTTTATGGTATGAATGGTACTATTGATGTTGAAGGTACTTTTAATGCTTCATCAGCAAACTATGCAGTGCCATATAATGGAAGCGTAATTGTAATAATCAGTAATGGTAAATATTCATTTAATATTACTTCAGTTTTAGTTAAAGATGGTAAATTTAATGCCAGTTTCGCTGATCAAGGTAAA
>CADAAJ010000096.1 GCA_902785855.1 uncultured Methanobrevibacter sp.
TAAAGTAGGTAAGAAAGTTAAATACTCTGCTTCTTATGGAAGTAAATCAGTTCAAAAAACTGCTAAAGTTAAAAAATAAGGATTAATTTCCTTATTTTTAATTATTTTTTTTACAACTTATTTTTCAATCATTAATCAAAATCTTTTAATTAAATTAAAAATATATTATATTTATATTTAATTTGTGGGGGGTTTGATTAGTGAAATTTTATAAAATTATACTGATTAATTTCATTTTTTTTATCATTATGATTGGTGCTGTCAGTGCAGCTGATAATATGACGATGCAGGACACTACTGGTTATGATAAAGTTTCAGATGATAAAATAATTCAAAAAAGCGAGGATGTTTTAGCTGATAGTTCCTGGGATTCAAGTATTGACCTTGATAAATCCAAATGGGATATTTCAACAAAATATGTTGATTTTTATGTATGGCTTCCGGCAGACTACACTCCTCCATTAGATGAAAGTAAAGGCAATTTTACAATATCAATGGAAGGAAGTAATTATACAAATATTATTGATTATGGAAGCAATTATATTAAAATTAAAGGACCTGAAGATTTATCTGTAGGTAAACATAACTATACTGCCATTTTTTCAGGTGATGATACTTATCCCTATTCAACTCAAAATTATTCATTTAATGTTCTTGCACCAATGACTGTTAATTTTGATGATACCTGGAATTACAGTTTTGATGAGTTTTATGAAATATATGTTGATTTAATAGATTATTATGATGCAAATATGACTGTTTTAATTGATAATAAATTGTATTATAATCAGATGTTTGATCCAAATGTTAATAATCTTGTTATCAATATTGCTGATTTGGCATGTGGAAGACATGACATTGAAGTTATATATGGTGGAAACAATGAATTTCCAAGATATAGTGTTTTAGGAAATTTTACAATTAATTATCTGATTGATTTGGATGTTTCTGAATTTGATGAGTGTGTCTGCGGAAACACAAAATTGGCTTTTAAAATTCCGTCTTTAGATATGAATTCAGAGTTTGTAATAACAATTGACGGAAATAGATATAGTTATTATGGAGTTGACGGATTAAAACTTTTAGTTGACGGGTTAAATTTATTGCCGGGGGAACATAATATTGTTGTAACATATATGGGTGATGATAAATTCCCTAAAGCTTCTTTTAACAGAACATTTTCAGTTGATGAGCCTAAAATTAAAGAAAGCTTTCAATATTCATATGATGTTTCATATGGTAATAATGAATATATCTATTTATTTTTACCTGAAAATGCACAAGGATCTTTAGTTGTTGAAATATATGATTTAGATACTAATGAATTAATTAAAAATCAAACTTCTAAATTAGTTAACGGAAAAGCTTATGTTTATTTGTCTGATTTAAAAAAAGGATTTTACAGATACGATGCTTACTACACAGGTAAAGATTATGATGTAGATACAAGCGGATCATTTGAAGTAAATTATTATGTTTCAGGTCCAATTTCTGATGAGCATGTTTTCTATTTAATGAAAATGGATTCACAGGAATATATATCAGTAAAATTACCATATTACTATTCAGGAGATTTAACTGTTAATATTTACAATGTTACTCATGATAACAGTTTCATTGACTTTTATAAAGATAAATTAATCAATTCTATTTCAGCAAAACTTGTTAATGGTGAAGCAAAAATTAAAATTCCAAACAATATCGGTTTTTATTATATTGAAGGAATATACACAGGTACTGCTGCGGTTGAAAATTATGAAGGATTTATTTATGTAGGTCCTCTTGAGTTAACAATACCTGAGAAAATTTCATATAATCAGTCCAATAATCTGACTGTTAACTTTTTAAATGATGCATCAGGAACAGTTTTACTTGAAATATCCAAGTACCATACTTATGATGTTATTCTAAAATCAGTTACAGCGGATGTTGTTGGTGGTGTTGCATCATTTGATTTATCAAAACTTGATTTAGACTATGACCTTTACTTCATTAAACTTTTTTATAATGGAAATTATGGTAATGGTGATTTGTTTTCAGATGATTTGATGTTCAACATTCAGGAAGAAACATGTACTATTGTTGGAGATGGAAATCACCATGATTTAATTATCAATTCCCCAGGCAATGAAGGTAATGTATCTATTTATGTTGATGGTAAATTATTTACCGTTGAGCAATTAATTGGTGGAAAAGCTGTTATCCATATAAATGATTTAACATTTGGAAATCATATTATATCAACTTACATTAATGATTCTCCAATGTGGTATGATGCAGATCAGGAATTATTCATCAAAAAAGATTCTAAGCTATCTTCAAGTTCAAATAATCCGGATACTAATTCAAATTTGATTTTTACTGTTAATATGGATAAATTCGCATCAGGTAATGTTATTGTTGAAATTGACGGTAAACATTTCTCAGCAAATATATTAAATGGTGTGGCTAATGTTGACTGTGGAAGATTTGCTTCAGGCACTTACAGAGCAAAAATTTATTATTCAGGTAATGATTATTTCTATAAAGCATTAGGAGACCTAACAGCTGTTGTAACTCAGGGACCAGTTCTTAATCCAAAAATTGTAGCTGATAATAAAGTTGTATACTACTCAGACGGAAGTTTATACTATATTTCTGTTTATGATAAATTTTCTGATCCGGTTCGTGATGTTGATGTTGTAGTTAAAATAGGCAGTTATTCAGTTAAACTTAAAACTGATGTAAATGGTGTTGCTACACTAGCTATTCCTAATAAATTAGCTCCAAATAAATACACTGTAGTTATATCTGCTTTAGGAGTTAGTGTCAAGAAATCTTTAACAATCAAACACATATTAAAGCTTAAAAAAGTTAAAGTTAAAAAATCAGCTAAAAAATTAGTAATTAAAGCAAGTCTTAAAATTGCTAAAAAACCGCTTGCAGGTAAAAAAATTGCACTTAAATTCAACGGTAAAAAATACAAAGCAAAAACCAGTAAAAAAGGTATTGCCAAATTTACTATTAAAAAGGCTGCTTTAAATAAACTTAAAGTTGGTAAAAAAGTATCTTATAAAGCTAAATATTTAAAAGATACTGTTAAAAAAGTAGTTAAAGTAAAAAAATAGAGTTCAATGCTCTATTTTAATTTTTCTTTTTTACAACAATCTATTTAACCTATTTTTTACATATTATTTTCAATGTCTGAAAAATATATTCATCAAAACAGAAATTCATTTTCAGTTGTTTTTAAATCACACAACTATGGAACATTTAAAAATCTTGAAAATGCAATTTTAATTCGTGATTACCTATATGAACATGAATGGAACACTGAAAGTATTGAAGATGATTTCATTAAATTAAATAATCGATTCATAATTATTAAGGTTATTGATGAAAAAGTGCATATTTTAGCCGAACTTGAAAGTAAACCAACAGAAAAATTAATCGCCCAAATCACCAGAAAGTATTTGAGAAACCCCAACAATTCAAAATATGGACTCAACATTTCAAAAATTTTTGAAACATATATTATCAAAAAACAAATTGCCGGAGATGAATACATATTCGGTTACTATGACAACCTGGCTGACTGTGAGTTTGTAAGAAATTTTCTTTTAGAAAATGAGTGGGATGTATCAAAATTTAAAAATATAGAATTTGACGAAGATACACAAACATATAAAGTGATACTGGTTATTGATGATAAAGTATATGTCTTAAATAGTTTTGATGATAATAATATTGATTTAAATCATGAATATAGTGAATTTCTTTTAAAAATATCAAAACACAAACTTGGACTTGTAAACTACCCTCACCTTGATGAACTTAAAGATAAAGTGGATGATTTAAAAAATCAGCTTGATGTTAATATTAGTGATGAAAACTGGGATTTAGGAGATGTCAGTGAAAATACAGACACATTAAATGATATTGTTTTTAATTTAACACCATGGCAAAAAACAGTTTATGACTCCTTTGACACGAAAGCAACATTTGATGAAATTAAAAAATCATTAATAAGATATAAATCTGGGAATTTTGATAAAAAAATTAAAAAAAATTTAGATGAATTAACTGATTTGAAGCTTATTCGAAAAAATAAAGATGTATATGAAAAAATAAATTAAACATCCTTATTTATCAGATAATAATTCACCAGATACTCCAATACTTTCTTTAGGATAAGCTTGCACTAAAACAGTAATAGCTTCTATTGGTAAACCATATGCTTCAGAAACTGTTTTAGATACTTTTTCAACCATTTCTCTTTTCTTTTCTATTGTAATTTCTTCATTTCCAGCAATTGTTATTACAGGCATTTTTAATCACCATTTAAAATATATTAATTATTTGATATAAATAAATTAGTGAGGTTTGAAATTATGCTTGGTGAAAAAGAACTTGTAAAAATCTTTCCCGATTTCGCTGATTTGGTACAGCCTTCAGGAATAGATTTGGAATTGGATAAAATTTATGTTCAAAAAAGTGAAGGTTCATTAATTGATAATGAGAAAAATTTACCTGAAATTGAAGAGTTAGATGGAGATATATATACATTAAAACCACATACTGCTTATCTTGCAAGTATCAAACGTAAAATTAAAATACCAAAAGGCTATACTATGCTTTATCTTCCAAGATCAACACTTCTAAGATCTTTTATATCAGTTCAAACTGCAGTTGGAGACCCGGGATTTTACGGAACACTTATGTTTATGATATATAATCACGGAGAATATGAATATAAAATAAAATCAGGAGACAGAATAGCACAGGCAGTTGTATTTCCTGTTGAAGGTTCAGGGGAGTATTCAGGTTCCTATCAAGAGGTTCAAAAATGAATGTTTCAGATAAAATAGTTGAAATTTTAGAGGCAGAAGATATTTCAGAAGTTTTTGGAATACCTGGCGAGCAGATAATGCCTCTTTATAAATCTCTTTCAAAATCCAAAATCAGACATATTTTAACACGTCATGAACAAGCAGCAGCACATGCAGCAGATGGATATGCAAGATCCAGTGGAAAAATAGGAGTTTGTATTTCAACTGCAGCACCAGGGGCCTTAAATTTTACAATGGCACTGGCTTGTGCATATAAAGATAATGTTCCAATTTTAGTTATCACAGGAGACAATGAACTTAAATACAGAAATTCAGATTACTTTCAAAGTATAAATCAGACAGATATTTTCTCACATATTACTCAAGCATCATACCATCCATTAAATGGAACAGAAGCAGTTTATGTTTTAAGAGCAGCTATTTATGAACTTAAAAATAATCCTAAAGGTCCGATTCATATTAATCTCTCAAAAGATGTTTTACTTGACAGTGAATTTGATGATTTTAAACTGTGCTATTTATGTGAAGATGACATGTCAAACTTAAATAAAGCACAAAATCTAATTAATTCATCTAAAAAACCTTTATTTGTTCTTGGTGCAGGTGCAATTTCTCAAAAGGATAAAATTGAAGAAATTATAAATAAGTATAAAATACCGGTTACTACAACATTTCACGCAAAGGGCATAATTTCAGAAAACAGTGACTTGAATTTGGGATTTTGTGGTATTCGTCAAAA
>CADAAJ010000097.1 GCA_902785855.1 uncultured Methanobrevibacter sp.
AGTTTTTTTAAATCCTCCACGAAGATTTAAATTTTCAAGCCATATATAATCAACATAATCACTAACCTCTTCAAATATTTCAAAAACATCAGTAATTTCTGGAAAAATTGGAGAAATAAAACAGACTGTTTTAATACCTTCATTATGGAATTTTTTTAATGTTTCAAGTCTTTCCTTTATTGGTGATGCATCATCCATATCATTTTTAAAATCTTCATCAAGAGTATTAATTGAAAGAGAAATAATAGGATCTGGAAATGATTTAATTAAATCCAAATCTCTTAAAACAAGTGAAGACTTTGTAGTTATAATTAAATTTACGTCTGCCCCTTGCATTTCTTCTAAAAACTGTCTGGTTCTTAAATATTTCTTTTCACATTGATGATATCCATCCGTAACAGATCCAATAATAATTGTTTTACCGTCATATTTAGAGGGATTTTTAATTTTTGACCAATATTTAACATCAACAAAATTTCCCCACTGCTCTTTATGACCTGTAAAACGTTTCATAAAATCAGCATAACAATATTTGCAAGAATGAGCACATCCTACATAAGGATTTACAGTAAAACCTGCAATAGGTAAATTTGATTTATTAATTACAGATTTAACATCTTTTTTATTGATTAACATTAACAATAATTATATGGAATTTATTAAATAAATCTTTTGAAAAAAAATAAGTAAATAGAGTTTTAAACTCTATTTGACAATTTTAATTAAGCTTTTTGCTTTAATGTTATAGTTAGGATTACCAGAAGAAATCACAACTTTGTGTTTACCAACTTTTAATTTTTTGGTGTTTAATTTTGCAACACCTTTTTTATTGGTTTTAATTTTATAGGTTTTTGATTTTTTACCGGTGTATACTTTAACTTTAACTTTAATGCTAGCAACTGCTTTTTTAGTAGCTTTGTTTTTAACAGATACTTTAAAGTATTTTGATGTTTTAACTTTAGCTTTAACTTTTGGTGCTTTTACAATAGTTTTTGCTTTAGCTATTTTAATAGATGATGAAGTTTTTGCTACATCATATTTTGGATCATTTGATGTAATTTCAACTGCATGAGTTCCAACAGCAAATTTTGAAGCATCTAAACTTGCAATACCTTTTTCATTAGTTGATACTTTATAATCAACATATTTAGTACCTGTGAAAACTCTTAAATTGAGTTCTAATCCATTTACTGGATTATTTTTATCATCTAAAACAGTTACAGTGAATTGTTTGCCTGAATCATATGTAGTTGATAAAGCAGTAGGAATTACAGTAACTGGAGTAGGTAATTTTTGTTTTGTAATAATCATTTGTTGTAAAGCTACAATAGTAGAACCTGTAGAAACAAAAGTTATATCATTTGAATTTTTAATGGTTGATAATATATCCATACTATAGGAGTCCATTGAGTTTGAAGTACCGTTCCAAACATTATTCTTTTTAACACCATTAAATATTATGTCTCCATCACCACTATTTGCACTTGCAGCGAAAACATATAATTCAGCAGCAGTTAAATATTTAGTATCAATACCTTCTAATGAACTGGAGGTAGTAATAGTCCTACCAGCCTTATTATAACTACTAGCATATAATAAATCTACACCATTTGCCAAATAAACTGTAGTTATTGTATCACTGTTAGTAGTATTGTAGAAGTAAATTAAATTACTTGGATAAACTGCAGTTAAATTATTCTTTTTCAATACAAATGAATTGTCTCCAACTTTAATTAAATCACTAACATCATAAATAAATAAACCGTAACCATATTTTCCAGAAGTACCCAAATTTGATTGGTCTCTGAAATGGAATCTTGGAGTTATATTTACACCATTGAAAGTTGTATTAAAAATTGGAGCGTTTAATCCGGATTTATCCCAGTTGTAGGATACATAAAGATATGCTTTTACAAGAGATGATGAATTATCTAATTTTATTGTCCATACATCAGTTCTGTTTAATGTATTTCCATCCAAATAAGATGAAACTGGTTGAATATCAGTGATAACACCACCTGAAACAACAATCTTTTGGATATCTTCAATAAATGTAGTATTATAAGCATATTCTTTTCCTAAATAACCATCATATAAAACTGGTACAACAAGAGTTGAATTAGCTAAAATTTCATCATTCAATTTTACATTAACAGTATAGTTAACTTTAGGATTATTTGCACCACTGACAGTATTTTCGTCAATAGGTCTTATAGTAGGATCAGTTAATAAAATTGATTTTGCTTCTCCTCTTAAATCAAATTCACCACTACTGACAACTTTTCCATCAGCTAATAATTCAATTACATATTTTCCATTTTTATTTGAATTTACATTAATAGTTACTGTATTATTAGTTCCAGCAAAACAGGTTTTAGTATATTCAGTTGCTAAAGAAACACTAGCTTTAACATCACCTGATTTAACTTTAAGAACAGATAATACATTTTTAAGTGAAGAACCAACATTCATTGATAAAAATGTTGTATTTTTACCTTCTAAAATTTTATCGGTAACATCCCAATTATTATATTGGAAAAAATTTCCAGATTTATGGTCATCAGGATCACCTAATATTTTATCATTTACCATATAACTGCCATCTTTACTTGAAAGTGCAATATTTGTTAATGTACCTGCAAGAATATTGTTTGCATTAGTTGCAAATGTTGTAGTTGTGTTTTCTTTGGTCCATGCCTGACCTGAATTAATCCAATATGAAATGTTATCATCATCACCATCATCATATGCTAAAACTAAACCGATTAATTTAATTCTACCATCAAATTGTTTATCCTGATATTTAAATGAATTAACTTTAAGTAAAATTGAAGAACCGTTTAGTCCTGTTAATTTATCAGTAATATCAAAGCACATCTGATAATCTGAGTAACATTTAGTAGTATGGTCATTTACAGTGTAAACGGTACCATTAGTACTGCCATATTCACTGTATAATACTTCATTTTCAGCTAATTTATATTCATTATTGTTTGTTTTTAAAGATACATTTGCCATTGCTCCATAAGTATTAGCAGCACTACCCCCATAGACATTTACATAAACTACTGCTTTTTTAATATCCTTAGCATCAGAAGGAATATCATAACTTAATTCCCCATCTGTTTTCCAGGGATTGGAAGCAGCAACATCAACATCTCCTGAAACTTTTCCAGAATCAGTTGTTTGTAAATCATCTGCAGAAACAACGCTAATTGATAAAACTACCATAAAAAGCATTGCAAATAAAAAAATTAATGATTTATTTTTCATAAATATCTCCCAATAAATTTATAGTTAGGTATTAAATTTAAAGCAACGAACAAAGAGATAATACTTATTTTTGAATTAAAATAGTTATGCCTAAAATATAATACCCATAATAATGATAATGAAGTAATACCAATATAAATCTTATCTTATTACTTTTTAAGTAAAAAACAGTACAATAGTAATACTTTTAGCAAAAAGTAATACTTTAATGTATGAAAAATGAAAAAAAGTAATAAAATTAGAGAAAAAATAAAAATAAAAAGTAATACTTTATGTAAAAAGTATATTATTCTTCAACCATAATTAACTTACCCGTCGAAGGATCTTTGTAAACTCTACCCATTTCCATATAACCCTGTCCGGAATTTTGAGATGAATCTGGAGTTTCATTAAGTTCCTGACCTTCACTAACTTCAGTAACATTAACATTAGGACTTTGGACAGCCTGAGATTGTTGATTTGAAGTATCTGAAAATACAACACTCTGCATATTCCAACTTATCACAACAAATATCAAAAATCCAACTGCAATAACCAACATTGCATCTACTAAATTTGAAGTTCCAGCCATAGGGTCTTCTTCACCCTCACTAAACCTTTTTTTACATTTTTTTCTAACCATTGTTAAACTCCAAATTAATGTTTTAATTTATCAAGTAATGCATCAGTTAATGCATCTAAGTTGGATAAATCCTCTTCATACCATCTACGCCTTATTTTAGATACAAAATATCCAACAGCACCTGCACCAATACCAACAACAGTTGTATCAAATGCAACAATAATTGCATTAGCTAATGTATTAACATCTCCGGCACCTAAAGCTGCAAGACCAGGACCCATTGGAATTAAAGTTCCCATCAATCCTAAAGTAGGGCCAATACGTGTAACAATATCAGTACGTTCAATTGTTTTACCTGATTTTGTTTCTTCAAATTCTATTAATTTACGAGCTAAAGTTTCTCTTGAATCAACAGATAAAGAATCTGCACGTAAAACTTTAACTAAAATAATCTTTTGAGATTCATAAATATTAGCATTTTTAATAACATCCATTATCTCTTCACTGGATGTAGCATTAGAAATTGAATAAATTAATTTCTCAAGTAATTCTGGAGAAACTTTTTTACGAGAAGTAAACTCAGAAATAAGACTTCCTAAAGTAAGAATAGCAAAAAATGCAAAAATAACAAGTAATATTATTACCGGAATTTGCAAACTTTGAGAAATCATATTTAAAGCAGAAGTTAAAACTTCACTTCCTGGAATCGTTGTAACCATATAAAATCACCATTAATCTAAATAACTATTATTTTTAAAGTAAAAACCACCTAAAAACATTATCAACAACATTAATCCGAAAACAGCTAAAATATATTCTGGAGATGAAATAGTAATTGCATCCATCGGATTTTGAATCATAGCTGTAATGTTTGGAAGAAACAATGCTGATAATAAGAAATAAACTCCTAAAAAGAACATGAAATTTCCTAAAACAATTGGATATGGTTTTTTAATATATTTAATAAGATAATTTGATGCATAGTATGTTAAAACAATAGTTAAAACCAATGCAGCCGCTACATAAACACTTAAATTAAAAAGACCTAAACCAACAGTAGGTGCAACCAACATTATACTTACAATAATTGAACCAAAACAACATGGACATGGAGCAACAACAGCCATACATGTAGCTGCAGTTGTATTTTTTTCAAAAACTTTATATTCTCTAATAGTAAAAATACCTGCTAAAATCATTATAACAGCCATTATTAAAAAAAACTCAAAATTATAACTATAAATCAAATCAGTGATTTGAGTTGTATAAAATGAAGAAATTTCAGTTAAAACTAAAACTCCACCACCATAACCAATAGAAACCATAGCTAAATATTTTTTAGACATATTAGCTAAACCAGTAGCAAGACCTAGCTTAATTCCAAAAATTAATACAGCAGATAAAATTCCTAACTGCCACAAAATATTTATTACATCCATTCTACAACCTCATTTTTAAAAAAAATAAATAAAAAGATGATAAAAATCATCTAATTAAATTTTTCATTAAAAAGTTTATCTAAATTATCTCCTTTTTTAGTTTCATCTTTATTTCTAAAGTAACCGACTCCAATGATAAGAATTAAACACATAATTCCTAAAACTGCAATTAAAGATAAACCAACTTCACTAGCTGACTGTTGAGTAACCGGATTTATTTCAATCAGAATTACCTTGAGAATTCTGACTACTTAATGAATGTTGATCATTAGTAGATGTGGAATTAGCTGAAACAGTTGAAGTTGATTTTGAACCTTCACTAGGATTTGGAGTTGAAGGTGATTCATCTAATGATTTAGAGCTATCCTCTGGCGGAATATCATTTTGAGTATTTTTCATAAATACCGGATTTTGAGTAGCTTCATATAATTTAGGAAGCAACTGTGCTAAAATATCAGGA
>CADAAJ010000098.1 GCA_902785855.1 uncultured Methanobrevibacter sp.
AGTTTTTTGCTGGCAAATATCTTTTTTCAAATTTCTCAAATTCATCTTTTTTAACAGCGTGACGAGGTTTGATAACACCACATTTGTTAATGTTACCTTCTAATTCTACTATGAATTTTCCTGCCCTGTTATCATCAACATATTCAAAATTACCAATATAATTCTCTTTTTGCATTGTGCTTAAAACTTGTCCAATTAATTTGGAAGCAGGAGAAATAACACAAGAGTCATTCACTTGTAATTCGTTATTCCTAATATTAGTTAAAGCATCAGCAAGAGGATCCATAAGACTCATATTTTAACCTCTAATTATATTTTTTAAATCCAATTTTAGGAGCAATTTCCCTAAAACATTGTCTGCATAAACTTAAACCATATCTACTAATCATTGCAGAATGATCTCCACAACGACTACATTTTTTTGCAGCTTTTCCGTATTTTCTTGGCAAAATATCACCTATTCAGTTACATAATTAACATTGAAATTTTCTTCCATGAATTTCATAGTTTCTTCTTTAGAAATTCTATGTTTTTGTGGAACTTTCTTTTGTTGGATTTTTCTTTTAGAAATCCTGTAACCAGGTTTCTCAAAAGTAATAGAAACATTCATACCAAAAATACCGATATCAGGATTATATCTCATACCTGGAATATCAATATGTTCTCTAATACCAAAAGAAAGGTTACCTTGTGCATCAAATTGAGTAGGTTTAATATTCCTACTAATACCTTCTAAGACCATATCAATAGCTTTATCAGCTTTTTCTCCACGTAAAGTTAATTTACATGCGATTGGTTGACGTTTTCTAATACCCCATTCAGGATTAGTAACTGTAGAGAAAGTTTTAACCGGAGTTTGGTCAAACATTTCTTCTAAAAGATTAATAGCACGGGATAATCTTTCACCTGCTTCACCGACACCAATACTGACAGTAGCTTTTTCGATACGTACTTCGTTCATTGGGTTCATTTATTAACCTCCAATAAGGTTATTGTTGGTTCTTCATTACCAAGTACAAAAGCATAATCTTTTAAAGTTAAAAATTCATCTTTTGAACTATTTTCAATAATAATAGTATTTGGGTTAGAAGATTTATTTTCAATTATTTCAGAAACAGTACCTAATTCACCTGTGTGTTTACCACCAGTAACAAGAACAGTTGCACCAACTTGTAAAGGATAAACTTCAGCAATTTCTTGTTCAGGTACTTTTAAACAAATAACATCTCCAACAGAGTATTCATCTTCATCAAGGATAATATTTTTACCATCATGAAGGTTTAATTGAGTTTTACCACCTTTAATAGTGGATTTGTTAACAATTTTAGATAATTTAGCACTATTATCATCAATTAATAATAATTGTAATCTACCTTTTCTATCTAAAAGAACTCTATAAGATTCACCAGTTTTAGGAATTTCAATAACATCCATAAATCCAACTGGGAATTTATAATCTTTAACAACTCTTCCATCAACTAAAACATTACCTGAGTTAATAATCCTTTTAGCTTCTCTTGAATTATCAGCTAATTTTAAAACATCCCTAATAACTAAAGTTAATGGAATAGAATCGATAATGGAATGAGAACCTGCGGAAGGTTTTACAGTCCAGGTATCTTCTTTAGGATGAATAGGCCAAGATTTAGGTGCTTTATATCTTTTAAGATGTTTTCTAGATCCCATTTTAGCCATATTAATTATCTCCTTTATTTTTAATTCTTCTATCATCTTTTAAATCTGCTTCAATAATCATCAAGTTAGATGGGTCTACTGGGAGAAAAGAGGTAGTTCCATCAGGTTTTGACAAAGTAACATCTTCAATACTAACTTTGTATGAACCATAATCTACACTAAGAACTTCTCCTTCATGTCCTTTGAAATCTCCACGGAGAACTCTAACTTTATCTCCTGATTTGACAGGTAATGATCTTTTACCTAAATCTGCTCTTAAATCTTTACTTAAAGTAGCACTTAGATGTTTACCACGTGCATGAGCAGGAGCATTATAAAGAGCTTTTCTTTGTTTTCTTGGTTGTTTTGACATTTTTTCACCTTATACTAAAATACTTGCTGCACTACCAATAATAACTGCTGCATTATCTTCAAATTTAACACGAAGACCATCAGCACGTCTGAATTCTTTCTTTTGTCTAACTACAACTGCATTGACAACTTCCCTTCTCATGTCAGCAGTTCCTTTTTTAACAGAAGCAACAACTAAATCTCCAACACCAGCAACATCGAGTCTTCTTCTTACACCTTTAAATCCTTTTACGGAAATAATTTCGATTTCACGTGCACCAGTATTATCTACACATTGGAGTGTTGCACCAATTGGTAATGCTTTAGATACATTTGAGGTTAATGGTTTCATAATAATTACTCTCCTTTAACTTCAACTAAAACAAAATGTTTAGTTTTACTTAATGGTCTGCACTCTGCAACTTTAACAGAATCTCCTATATCAACATCCAAACAATCAGGTTTGTGAACATTGATTTTGGATTTCCTTTTTTCATATCTTTCATATTTTCTAATGAATTTATAATAACTACGTTCAACAGTAATAGTCCTTTCTGCTTTGTTACTAACAACAATACCTTCAAGAACTTGACCTCTTACAGGTAAAGTTCCATGAAATGGGCAGTTAGGATCATCACATGTAGTTTCTGGTTCTTGAACATTAAGCCCAACCATAATTATCACCATTTATATTTTTTTAAATCTTTTTTTAATTCTATCTTCAGGACGAATGGACAAAATATTACCATCAATTTCAACTTTTTCCCCGTTCGGAATTTCAAATACAAAAATTGAACCGTTTTTAGGAACAACACGTTCTATATTATCCAAACCTTCAATTTTAATGGTATTTTTTGTCTCATCAATAATAGTTCCTTTTAAATTAAGAGATTTATTATTTTTACCAGTTACATGAACATCCAAACCAATGAATTCATGATGAACTAAATTATTTGCAGTAATCATAATTTCAATCTCTTAATGATAATTTACAATAAATATGCAGAAAATTACAAAATTTTATTGAACATATCGAATAGATGAATTATCTCCTTTTTTTATTATTTTTCTTAGATTCACGAATTTCAATAGTATCAGATGAAAACCCTAAATCAGATAAAACTTCTTTAACTTTTACTTTATGATCACCTTGAAGTTCTATTTGACCATTTTTAGCAGTTCCTCCACAAGCACATTTTGCTTTAAGAGTTTTAGTAAGTTCTTTGATATCTATATCGTGTTCATCTATACCTTCGATAATTGTCATGAGTTTTCCAAATCTTCTTCTAACTGTAAAAACTTTTAGAGTTTGAACTTCACGTGCAATTTCTTCACAAACACAAAGTTCTTCAGGAAGCCCACATACATCACAGATTTTTGACATTTAATTCTCCTTCTGTTTTTCATTCAATATTGTAAGAACACGAGCAATTGTTCTTTTTAATTCTTTAATTTTCCCAGGGTTTTCAACAACCCCCGCAGCTGCACTTTTAGAAACGTTTTTGGATAATTCAGTTCTGAGTTCAACTAATTTTTCTTGAATCTCATCAACTTCCATGTCCCAAATTTCTTTACTTCTTAAAATCGCCATTGTTCCAACTCGTTTAGATAATTAAATTTATATATTTAACTATCATCTTCTTCTACTTCTTCAGTAGCTTCTTCTTCAACAACTTCTTCTAATTCGTCGAGGTCTTCAACTTCCTCAATAATTTCTTCTTCTTCGATGATTTCTTCAGTTTCAACATCGATTTCTTCTTCAATAATTTCACCATCTTCTTCAATGGTCATTTTTGGAGGAAGAATTTCGACAGAATCAGGTAATATAGTTTCCGGAGGCATAATCCTTACATAAATACCTAATACACCAGGTTTTAATTGGACTGTAGCAAATCCTTCTTCTACTAATCTGATTGAAGGTTCTCCACATTTTTTGATGTATCCTTCAACAAATTTAGCTACAGCAGATCTTGAACCTCTGATTTTACCGGAAATAGTTACTTCTACACCTTGAGCTCCAGCACCCATAATTCTACGAATAGTTGAGTAAGCAACTCTTCTAAAGTGCATACCTCTTTGTAACATATTAGCTATTTTATAAGCCATGATTTTAGGATTGAGTTCAGGAACTTCTACCTCTTTAACTTCAATTTGAGGATTATCTAAACCGAAGTCATTTTTAAGAGTGTTAGTAATAGTTCTAACATTTTTTCCTCCTCTACCAATAACCATACCAGGTCTTTCTGCATAAACAACAACCATGGTACCTAAAGGAGTGATCTGAACATCCATACCACCATAACCGGCTCTTTCAAGTTCTTTTTCTAAATATTCATCAATCCTGGTTCTTCTAAGGCCCTCTGTGACAAAATCTTTTTCTATCATTAGTTAGCCTCCTGTAATACAATTTGAATATGAGTAGTAGGTGTGTTAAACGGAGTCATTCTACCAAAAGCTCTTGGTATATATCCAGGAATTACAACACCTCTATGACTAGAAATGTGTTCTATGAATAATTTATCAGTGTCCATACCTTTGAATTCTGCATTAGCTTCAGCATTTTCTAAAACTTTTAAGATTTGTTCTGCAGCTTTTACAGGATATCTACCAGTAGGCCAACCTTCTTGTCCTTTTCTGTGACCAACTTTTTTATTGTGTCTTTTGAAAGGAACAGATTTTTTCATTCCAATAACATCTTCTAAGTAAGCTTTAGCTTTAACTACTTCCATTCCTCTGATTGCACTGCAAATTTCAACACTGTGCTTAGGAGAAATCTTAAGAGATTTTGCCATAGCACGTGCAGTTTTTGCTTCATCAACTTCTTTATTATAAGCATATTTGTTAGCCATGTTCTAATCTCCTTATTTAAGTGGTACAAACATGGATGATCTTGTAGCACCCATACCTGGGTCTCCGTGTTGAACTCTTTTTCTGGTTGGTGCATATTCACCGAAGTAATGACCAATCATTTCTGGTTCAATAGTAACTTCTACAAAATTTTGACCATCATAAATACCGAAAGTGGTTCCAACCATTTCAGGTATAACAATCATGTCTCTACAATGGGTCCTAATAACAACAGGACGTCCATCTTTAGTTCCTTCTTTATTCAATTTTCTCATTTTATCCAAAACAATTTGTTGTCTTGGTAAGAATCCTCTTTTTAAAGATCTTCTTTGTCTTGCAGGGAATAATTCCATTACTTCCTCTAAAGACATGCCTTGAAGTTCTTCAAGAGTATAACCTTTATATTTAAATACTTTTCTTGCCAATGAAACACCCTCTATCTATCTTTTTAAACCTGTTCTTTTAGCTGCAATAGAACCAACTTTTCTTCCTGGTGGTGCATGTCTTGAAACAGTAGTTGGACGACCAGGATGTTGTCTGTTACCTCCCCCGTGAGGGTGATCAACAGCGTTCATAGCTACTCCTCTTACAGTCATGAATTTCTTACCTTTAGCTTTATAAGCATGCCATCTGTTACCAGCTTTGAGGAATGGTTTATCTTTTCTTCCTCCACCAGCTACTACACCAATACTAGCACGGCAGTTTGGATTTAAGTATTTTAATTCACCGGATGGTAATTCAACAACAGCTTGATTAGCATCATGAGTAACTACAGAAGCATAAGTTCCAGAAGATCTTACAAAACGGCCACCGTCACCAGGTGTGTTTTCAATATCATAAATTGGAGTACCTTCAGGAATTTCAGCAAGCGGTAAAGTATTACCAAATTTAATAGGTGCGGAAATACCACATTCTATTTCATCATCAATTTGAATAGTTTCTGGTGCTAAAATAAATTTCTTTTCACCATTTTCAAATTTGACTTCTGCAATAGGTGCAGTTCTTGCTGGGTCGTGAACAATATCAATAACTTTTCCTTTAATACTGCCTTCTTTTTCTAATGCATCGTAAGATCTGTATCTAATTTTATCTTTAAAACGATGAGAAGCAACACGGTGAGCAGGAGTTCCTCTTCCTCTTCTTTGATGAATTAATCGTTTTCCCATATTTAATTCCTCCTTAGAATACTCCTAATCTGACAGCAATTTCTTCTGCCATTTCTTCTTCAACAAGTTTAATGTATGCTACTTTTACACCTTTAGTAGTAATATGAGTATTAACTCTTGCTACTTCTTCTCCGTATAACTCTTCAAAAGCTCTTTTGATTTGCTTTTTATTAGCAGTACGATTAACAACAAAACTGATTTCATTATTTAAATCAATTAAATTCATGGTTTTTTCAGTAACATGAGGTTTAATAATAATTGAATATGAATCCATAATATCACCTTATTTATCCAAAATTATTGGAATAAACCTCCTAACTTTTCAACAGCTGATTTTGTGTAAACAGTGAGTCTTCCAGCATGAGTACCAGGTGCTAATAATTCAGCATTTAAATTTTCAACAACCACAACATCTACACCAGCGTGGTTTCTTGCACCTAAAGATATACCTTTATCTTCACCAACAACAACGAGAGGACCTTTTACTTTTTTGTATTTTCTTCCTCTGGTTTTACCTCTACCAGCTCTGATTCTTTTACCTTCTTTAGCACGAATAATATCATCATAAACTCCTAATTTTTCAAAGATTTCACGAGTTTGTTTAGTAGTTTTTACTGATTCTAACTCATCTTCAACAATAATAGGAACTTGTTCTAAATCAGATACTAAGTGACCTCTGTTTTCAACAGCTTCTTTATCAGTAGTTGCTGCAACAGCAGATCTGATAGCAAATCTTCTTTCTTTTATATTGATTTTTTCATGATGATTTTTTTCAGCTCTAGTAGGGTGAGCTTGTCTACCACCAATAGCCATTGGTACAAAAGCTGCTCTTGAACCATTTTTAATCCTTGGTACTCTTGCAGTACCTCTACCTGAACCCCAACCTTTAGCGGAAGTTCTTTTACCAGCCATAGGATCATTACCCCATGGTTGAACTCTAGCAGATTGTGCGGAAAGTACAGCTCTTTTGATTAAATCAGGTCTGTACACTTCATCAAAAATAGCAGGAAGTTCAATTTCTTCTTTTGCTTCCCCATTAATAGAATAAACATTAACTTTCATGATTATACCCCTTGTTTAGATTTTGTACTTATATAGTTTATTTGAGGTATATCCTCAGCTTTATTATTAGGTCTGATAGGTTGTCTTAAAATAACTAATCTTTTAGAAGGTCCTGGGAGGGATCCTTTAACTAAAACATAATCGTTTTTAACAACACCATATTTTACAAAACCGCCATCAGGGTTGATTTGATCAACTTCATCAGCTGATGCAATTTTTAAAATCCTTTTATTGAATTCAGTTCTTTTATGGTATCCCATTTGACCAGCTTGAGCAACAGTCCACATAGTTCTGCTTGGAGTCCAAGGACCAATAGAACCTACGTGTCTACCTTTACC
>CADAAJ010000099.1 GCA_902785855.1 uncultured Methanobrevibacter sp.
TCGAAAAAAGGAATTTTAAAGAGATTTGACTTAAAACTAATGTATTGGGACGAGGATAATGCTATTTTCTAAAAATCACTTAAGTTTTTGAAAGTGCCAAAACCATATTTAAAAAAAATTTAATAAACATGATATTTAATAATATATAATTATAGGATTTCAATTAATTATATTTTGTATCAATAGGTTTTTTGTGATATGATGTTTAAGGTTAGTGTAATAATTCCAGTATATAATGCAGAAAATTCTCTTTCAAATGCTATTGAATCTGTTATTAATCAGACAATAGAATTTAAAAATATTGAATTGATTTTAGTTGACGATAATTCTTCTGATGGATCTAAACAAATTATTTCTAATTATGCTAATTATTATAACAATATTAAACCAATTTTTTTAGAAAAAAATACGGGTTCTCCTTCTGAACCACGAAATATAGGTATAAGCAATGCTAGTGCACCTTATTTGATGTTTTTAGATAATGATGATGAATTTCGTTTAGATTATTGTGAAATTTTGTATAATACAATTGTTAATAGTGATGTGGATATTGTTAATTGCGATTTTACTAGAAAATTAAATGATAATATGTATATTCTTAATTCAATTGATAGGATTGATTTTGAAAAACATATTTGTGATGAACATGAAAAAATGTTTTTAAAACTTGCTTGTTGGGGAAATATTTATTCAACATCATTTATTAAAGATAATAATATTAAATTTCCAAAAACTTTGTATGAAGATGGAGTATTTTATTTACATTGCCTTTTAAAAACAACTAAACCTGTTATTCGTCTACCTAAATATCCGGGGTATATTTATTTAATAGAAAACAACGATTCAATAACTCATGATGTTAGTTTAAATACATTAATTAGATTTTTAGAAGGTTATACTATTTGTGGAAAATTGCTCAAAGAAAATTCTCGAGAAGATGTTGAACAAAAACTGTTTAGTAGTTTTGTTAATATGGCTATTTTTATTTTAATAAAATTGGATAATATATCTGAAGGTATTAAGTTGTTATATGAATTTGAAAATTCTTTAAAGTTTGATATTATTTTAAATTCAAAATTTCTTAATATTGTGAATGATAAAATAAAAAATAAACAGTTTATAAAAGCAAAATTTTTTATAAAATTATTGAGCATTATCTATTCTAATAACTATTTTAAAAATAAGATTTTTATTAAATATAGTAATTTAAAAAAAGTAAATTTAAATGAGTGGTGTAATAATGAAGTGTCCAATTTGCGGAAATGATGAAAATAATCAAGAATATATAGTTAAAGAATTACAAACAGGTTTAAGAGATGAATTTGAATATATTGAATGTTCAAAATGCAAATGTTTATTTTTAAAAGAGGTTCCTAATGATATATCTAAGTATTATGATAAAAATTATGCTCCTCATAAAAATAATAATTCATTTAAATCAAGATTAATAAATAAATTTGTTGGTTTATATTTTTCAAATAATTTCTTAATTTCTAAAATTGCACCTAAAAATAAGATTCCTCCAATTGCATTGTTGTTAAATAATTTAGTTTCAGATAATGTTATTGATAAAAATTCTTCAATTATTGATGTGGGTTGTGGTGATGGTTTGTTTTTAAATTATTTTAAAAATGGGGGTTTTAAAGATTTAACTGGGATTGATTTATTTCTTGATGATAATAATAGAAATTTTGATGTTAATTTAATTAAAACTTCATTGGAGAATTTTAAACCATCTAAAAAATATGATTTGGTTATTTCAAATCATGCTTTTGAGCATATGGATAATCAATTGACTAATCTTAAATGTTTTGAAAATTTAGTAAATGATGATGGATTAATTTTATTGCGTATTCCAGTTAAATCACAATATATTTGGGATACTTATGGTGTAAATTGGTATCAAATTGATGCTCCTAGGCATTTGTTCTTACATACAATTGAAAGTTTTAAGATATTATGTAGTAAGACTAATTTAATAGTTGAAGATGTAATTTTTGACTCTTCATATATGATGTTTGTTAATAGCGAAAAATATGCTAATAATATTTCAATGCGTGATGAATCATGGAGTAGTTATCAAATTTCGGATGAAAAATTAGAATTTTATAATAAAGAATCTATTAAATTAAATAATGAAAAAAATGCTGATCAAGCCATTTTTATATTAAAATTAGGGTCTTGCTGAAATCTTAAAGATTTTTTTTGCTTGAAGTTTCACTTTGACTTGATTTCTTTAAAAAATTAGTATTCATGTGATTCAATTGATGAAAACAATTTATTTTATTATAATAAAAATGGTACATAGTTATTATAAAAAATGTATATGCCAATTTGTTAGTTGGTAATTTGATTTTTTCGCAGAAAATTTTTAATATTTTTCTTTTTGCGAAAATTTTTGTGAAAACAGAGAGTAGCCATTCCATAAATTATATTAAATTTTTTCAGGAATATTAATCTCTCATGAAACTGTTCGAAAAGCCTAAATAATAACAAATAAATTTTGTTTTGAAACAAATTGTGAGTTTGATTATCTTAGTGAATTATTGCTTATATTAGTTTTTAATGAGTGTTTTTGATGGATTATCTTCCAGAGAGATTGGGCGAAGAACTCAGACATACATTGGTTATATGTATTTGGAGGGCATGCAATATCTCAGTTATCGTACAATTTTAAGATTTAAGCGTGATTATTATGATTTAATGGATGATGTTTTTAAAACAACTGTAAAAATTGCAAGAGAAGAAGTTTAAATTCATCATGTGAGTTTAGGGGGAATTAAAATTAAAGCAAAAACATCTATGAATAAATTAACAAATGAAAAACAATTAAAAATAATAAAACAACATTTTGAAGGAAGTATTAAATTAAATGAAGAAATAAATGAGAGATTAGGCGAAAAATCTGGAATTTGTGTTCCTGTAACACTAACGGGTAAAGAAAAATTTAAAGAAGTTTTTGAAAAAGTTAATGAATCTTAAAAGATGGTAGAAACAAAGATAAATTAAGATCTTCAAGTAAAAACCTTTTAAAACAAGCAGAAGAAAAACCTGAAAAAATTCTAGAAAAGACTGTAACACTTGAAGAAAAACTTAAACAATCTAAAAAATGTAATTAGTATAAATGACTCAGATGTATATTTTATGAAGAATAAAAAGGAATGGAAGTATGATTAAAAAGGACAGATTGCAGTGATGAACATAAAGGAATAATCCTTGCATTTTATATTATTAACAATCTTATAGGTCATTATGAATTAATTCCATTAATGGAATAAATAAAATCAAATTTAACTGAAATAGCCCACCAAATACTAGTTAATTTACAAGCACCGATAACGGATATTCCACAGATATGAATACAGAATATCTTGAACAAGAAGAACTTGATGGCCATATATCCTCACGAAAACTCTCAAGATAAGAAAAAAATATAATTTAACAGAAAAACCATTTTCTAAAGATAATTTTGATTATAATTCAGAAATAGGAACCTATTCTACTCATTAGGACAACCACTATACAGGCGACATGAATATGAATATAAAAATAAACAAGAATCACATACTGGATAAATAATGTAAAAACTATCTTGTATAAAGATAATGAGCAAAAAACCAAAGATACAGAATAATTGAAGACTATGGAAATCCATTAAAAATTAGAATGTAACGAAATAGAAACAAATGAAGCACAAAAATATACAAATTAAGATCAAAACTCTAGATTATCATTTGCAGACCTAAAACAAAATATGAAACTAACAGAATTAACCACAACTGTACTAAAACAAGTAAACATAGAATTCAAATTATATGCAATAGGACACAACCTAAAAAGAATATATAATGAAAAAAAATAGAAAAAAACAATTAAAATTTTCTAAAAACAAAAATCAACTAAATTTTGTGTCACTTCCTCAGTTTAATTTTTTAATGGAAATTAAGGGGATAAAATTTAATAGTAATATTTTTATATTAAAAATTTCATTAACATATATTTAATAAAAATTAGGATAGGTAAGAGTATAATGCATGAAGTAATAATTTGCGAAAAACCAACATCTGCTGAGAAAATTGCAAAAGCACTTTCACCAAGTGCTAAAAAGAAAGTATACAATAAGAAAGTTAAGTACTGGGAACTTAAACATGATTCTAAAGATATTACAGTTGTATCTGCTGTTGGACACCTTTATTCTTTAACACCAGATAATCCTAAGGATAAGGTGTATTTTGACCTTCATTGGGCTCCTGCATATGAGGTTAACAAAAAAGGTAGTGGATTTACAAAAGATTACGTCAGAGCTATTAAAAAATTAGCTAAAAATGCTGATTCATATATTCATGCTTGCGATTATGATGTGGAAGGTACATTAATTGGTTATAATGCCTTAAAGTATGCATGTGGTCAGAATAACTTAAGTAAAATTTCAAGAATGAAGTTTTCCACTTTAACTAAAAAGGACCTTTTAGATGCTTATGATAACAGAATTGATTTGGATATGAATCAGGTTGATACTGGTATTGCAAGACATGTTTTGGATTATTATTTTGGTGTAAACATTTCCAAAGCTTTAATGAAGTCTGTAAGTAATGCAAAACACAGATTTTTAAAATTATCTGCAGGACGTGTACAAACTCCAACTTTATCAATTTTGGTTGAGCGGGAAAATGAGATTAAAGATTTTGTTCCTGAACCTTACTGGATGATTAAAGCTTTAATTGAAGGTAAAATTGAAGTTGACCATGTTGATGGTAAAATATTTGATAAAGATCGTGCTGAAGAGATAATGAGTAAATGTAAAGGTAAGGATGCACGTGTTGATAAAATCTCTTTATCTAACTCTACTACCAAACCTCCTGTTCCATTTAACTTGGGTGGTCTTCAGTCTGAAGCTTATAATGTATTTGGATTTTCTCCTAAAAAAACACAAGTAATTGCTCAAAACTTGTATACTGCAGGTTATACTTCTTATCCTAGAACTTCATCTCAAAAATTACCCGAAAGTCTTGATTTTAAAAACATATTTTCACAGTTAAGTAATGACGGTGAATTTAAAAAACACATTGATCAATTACCTTCCAAATTAAAACCTAATAATGGTAAAAAGGACGATGCAGCGCACCCTGCAATACATCCAACTGGTATTTTACCACAAGGTTTGTCTAAAGATGATAAAAAAATCTATCAGTTGATTGTTTATAGATTTATTTCAGTATTCTTTGAAGCAGCTAAGTTTGAGACAATGAGTACTACTTTAGATATTGAAGGTGAAAAGTTCCGTTTCAGAAGAAGAAGAGTTACTCATAAAGGATGGATGGAGCATTATCCGTTTAGAAATATTGATAATGAAGAGTTTCCGGATATTAAAGAAGGAGATATTGTTAAAGTTTTAAAACTTATTTCTGATGAAAAAGAAAC
>CADAAJ010000100.1 GCA_902785855.1 uncultured Methanobrevibacter sp.
TTTTTTTTGAATTAAAATAAATTTTTATTGTTATTATTTAATAAATTTAATTATTTTCTCCTTCTTTTAAATTCATCAAATAATTCATCAATTTCAACACCTTTATATACTAAAATTAATAATGTGTGAAATATTAAATCAGCAGATTCATATACTAAATTTTCATCATTTTTAGAAGCTATTATTACTTCTCCAGCTTCTTCAGCTATTTTTTCAAGTATTTTATCTTCTGCTTTTTTATCACTATCTTGCATAATGTTAGAAGTATAAGAATCAATAGGATTGTCTCTTCTGGATTCTAAAACTTCATATACTTCTCTTATGATTTTATCATCGCTCATTAATCATCACCCTTTGATGCATACTCTTGCATACTTTCAGTAAGTGCTATTAATGGATGTTTATCATCATCAATTATTTCAATATCTTCAAAGGTTTTAATTCCAGATTTATCCGCTGTTTTTTCCATTCCTAATTTAATATCTTGACCCAAATCAATCACATATGAATCAACAGTGTCATAACCATTCTGTTTGGATGCAACTGCTCTGTGGTGACCATCAACTAAAATCCATCTCTCACCACTTTTTACAACAATTGCTGGTTCTGCAAGACCCATTTCTAATTCATATTGTCTTCCTTCAAGTTCGTCTGCGAAAACTTTATCTTGTGTAGGCCTTAATTTGTTGGTTTCAACTCTCATGTGTTTTAAAGTAGTTTTAATACCATATAATTGTTCCATTGTGTTTTTAAAGTATTCTACTTTATTTGGAGTTGAGCGTTCAATGTGTGACCTTACCATATCTGTATTGGTAATTATTCCAACAAGAATTCCTTTCTCATCAACAACAGGCATTCTTGAAATACCCCTTCTAAACATTACTCTTGATGCATCATTAATACTTAAATCTTCACTGGCAACTACTAAGTTTGTAGTCATTATTCCTTCAACGGTTTCACAATCTTCTTTAGCAACGATGTCAAATGCAGTTACCATTCCGACAAGTTTTTCATCTTCAACAACTGGATAACTATTGTGGTGACTGTCTTTCATTAACTCAATAATTTTTTGAGTTTCTGTATCTGGAGAAACACAAATTACATTTTTAGTCATATAATCTTTTACATAAGACTTTTTTTCTGCCATAATTTTCTCTCCATTATTCAATGTTTTCTTTTAATAATTTGACAGTTTCACCAGGATCAGCTTTTCCACGTGTTAATCTCATTACTTGTCCTACTAAGAAATTAAGTGAAGCTTTTTGCCCACCAAGATAATCTTCAACAGCTTTTGGATTTTCATCAATAGCTTGTTTTACAGCAGCTAGTACTTCATCATCTTTAACAACACCAAGTAAACCTAATTCTTCCGCAATTTCTTTTGGAGATTTGGAATTATTTGGCATCTGTTCAATAATCCTTTGACCAGCTTTTGTGGTGATTTCTTTATCCTGAAGCATTTTAAATAATTCAGTTAAATCATCAACTGTAATTTCACTATCTGAAAAGTCTAATTTATTATAGGACAATACCCTTTTAAGTTCATCTCTCATCCATTTAGCTGCAAATTTAGAATCAATTTCTTTTACAACTTCTTCATAAGTAATTGCCAAATCAAGTTCTGAAGTTAATACTTTTGCAGATTCTTCATCAATATTATAATCAGTTACAAATCTTTTAACTTTATTGTGAGGAGCTTCAGGCATTGTGTCTAAAACTTTTTGGATTGTTTCATCTGAAATTTTCATTGGAGGTAAATCAGGATCTGTAATAAATCTGTAATCATCAGCATCTTCTTTTAATCTCATACCTACTGTAATCATTTGGGATTCAAGATATGCACGTGTTTCCTGTTTAACTTCAACTCCTCTTTTCATAAGATTTTTTTGTCTTATAAGTTCGAATTTCAATGCTTTATAAGCACCTTTAATAGAGTTAACGTTTTTCATTTCAACACGGTTTCCTCCATTAATGGAAATGTTAACATCAGCTCTCATGGTACCTTCACCACGTGCTCCTCCACTATATTGTAAAACACGAATTAACTCTTTTAAAAAAGTTCTTGCTTCTTCTGGAGATTTAATATCTGGTTCTGTAACAATTTCAACTAATGGGATTCCGGAACGGTTAAAGTTAACAGTACCTCGGTCTGGTTTAAATTGGCCAGGGTCTTCTTCAACGTGAATTTCACGTATTCTAATTCCATTTAATTCTCCTTTAATTCCTATTGGAACAGAAGTTCTTTGATATCCTGATGGTAAATCCGGATAATCATAATGTTTTCTCATAAAATAAGTAACATCTTTATCAATTTCACAGTTAAGCATTAAAGCAATCATCAAAGCATTTTCTAATGCTTTTTCATTTGTAGGGTGAGGTTTTGCTCCTGGTTGATTAAGACAAACTGGACAAATATTTGAATTTATGGGAGCGTCCTGATAATTTGTAGGACAATCACAGAATAATTTTGATTCAGTTTCTAATTGCACGTGGATTTCAAGTCCACACATCATATCTACATCGTCACTAATAATAATTCCTCCATTAAGGATAATTTTTATATTAATTTATATATTTGTATAATGAGATTTATAAAGATTTTCTTAAAAATGGCAATCGCGAGAATTATTTTTAAAATGATTAGTTTCTAAAATTATGTGCTGTTTTTTTAATTTAATTTTTTTACACTTTATCACCAATTCAGTTTAATTTTCCTTATTTTTTAAAAAATTAATTATTAAAAAAATGTAATTTAATTAAATAAATTTATCATGTTATAGTTTGTGAATTTATAATTGTAAATTAATAACTCTTTTAATGGATTGAATATTATGGAAAAATTATATCCATAAATAGATATAATAATCAAAATATAATTTTATCATAAGATAATAAAAAATAGGAAATATTATAATGTCAATTTTAAATCAATATATTGATAAATTTAAAGATAAAATTTCAAAAAAAGATAATAAAATAGAATTTGTCCGTCCTCAAAAAGAAAAAATGAAGTATGATGCGGTTAATATTGATACAAACAACACTTGTAATCAAAGATGCCGTTTTTGTTTTACACCATTTGATGAAAAGCCAGTTAATATGGATTTGGATACATTTAAAGCAGTGCTTAAAGTGTTGCCCTTAGTTAAAGATCAAGCTATTGGTGGATTTGGATTTTATTTTTCATGTATATATGAACCCACTATAAATCCGTTATTTATAGAATGTTTAAAACTGTTACCTCCAATTGGTAAAAATAAATGTTTTTTGACAACTAATCTTGCAAGGCCAATGGATGAAGAATTTATCAAAGATATTTTATCTTCGAATATTCATTTAATCAATATTTCAATAGAAAGTTTAAATCCAAAAAAATTTGAAGAAATTACCAAAAACAATAAATTTAATCATTATAAAAATAATTTAGACACTTTAGAAAAAGTCATCAATGAAAATAATATTAATATTCCAAATTTAAGATTTATCACAATATTGTTGAAAGAGAATAAAGATGAGATTATTGATTTGGTAAAGTATGCTTACAATCATTTTCCTATAGAATCTTTTGAAATAAGAACGCCTTATATTGATTATTATGAAAATATGGGGTGGAATAAAGAACAATTTTTATCAAAAAAAGAAACTGATGAAATAAAGTCTCAATTAAATGGATTAGACTATCATGTTGATATGTGTATTCAATCTTTTGATGAATTGGTTGAATTTGAAAATAGAGATAATGTTTTGAATGTAGATTCAGATAGTTATCAAAGTGATGTAAACAACTTTGAAATAGTGGAAGCTTATGAATATTTATTTTTAAGAATTAATTCTGATGGAACTTGTGTTGATAAAAAAAATAATGTTAATGAAAAAATATCACTTGAAAACCCTGAAAAATTCTTTAAGGATAAACTTTTTGAATTATATGAATATAGGGCAGAAGTTACAGCTTGTTTGGATTATGATGAGAAAAGTCAAATTTTTGGTGAGGGTTTCATTTCAGTAGATAAACTAAGTGAAAATGATGTTTATGTTGAATTAAGTGGTTGGTGTTGTCCAGATAGAAAAATTAATATTAATAAACTTATTATAAGATTAACTGGTTTGAATGGTGATGTTAAATATTATTATTCATCAACTAAAGAAAGATTTGATGCAGATAAAGCTAAAGGAAAAGAAAAAGGGTGGTGTGGAGGATTTACAACATATATTGATAAATCCAAACTAAAAGATAATAAATATTGTATAGATTTAATTTATGAGTACGCATCCAATAAAAATGTTTTATATAGATTGGAAAATGGAATATTAATTGATTAATTTTTCATTTTTTTAATTTATAACTTTTTACAGATTTAATATAATGATGAATTATTTTTCAAATTCATCAATTAATATTTGGGCTTGTTTCCAATCATTATGATCATCAATTTCTGTCCATTTAAGGCCATTTGTCAATACAAAATCAATTGGACTAATTTTACTTAATGTTTTATATGCAAAATCGTAGTAATTTTGTTCATCATCTCCAATCAATTCTTTTAATATTTTATTAAATTTAGGAATATCATTTTTAGCAACTTTTGAAACTCCAATAAATTCTCCGGTAGAACTGTTAATATTAATTCCTTTTCCAATTTCTTTAATTGTTCCATTAGCAATGGTTTTATCTTCATTAAATGTTTCATTTTCAATTATTAATTTAAATGATTCTTCATTAAGCTGTTTATAATTATCAATAATTAAACTGGTATTTTCTCTTTTAGCTATATCGGCAATAATTTGTGGATCAACAACATTGTCCCCATTAATTAATATAAAATCATCAGCTTTTTCACCTTCAAGATTTTTACTTGCAAGATAGGTAGATACTGATGTATTAGTAACATCAAATCTTTCATTTTCAACTATTTTTATTGAAATTGAGTGTTTTTCTTCTAATTCAGGTGCAAGTTCTATAACTTTTTCTTTATTATATCCAACAATTACTATAAATTCATTAATTCCAACATTCATACAGTTTTTTATCATTCTTTCAAGTAATGTCATTCCATTAATTTCAAGTAATGGTTTTGGTATTTCTTTTGTAAGGGGCATTAATCTTGTTCCCATACCTGCAGATAAAATCATTCCAATCATTATATCACCTTATTCAATTTTCTCCCATAAT
>CADAAJ010000101.1 GCA_902785855.1 uncultured Methanobrevibacter sp.
AAAACAGCAAAATAGAGAGAATTCAGGTAATCTACCTGACAATCCATTTGCTATAGATTATTTTGTTTTTGATGAATATAAAAATGTTTTCATTTGTCCAAATAATGAAGAATTAACTCTTGATGGGACATATCCTGCCCCTCAAGAAAAAGGTGGATGAAACAAAATCAAATTGGTCTATTCCAACTATCAAGCCTGCAAAAATTGCAAATACAAAGGAAAATGCTACACAACTAATCATAGAACAATAACTAGGTATGTTCATGAAGTTACTTACAAAGTTGAAAGATTAATGTCCACTAAAGATGGAATAAAAGACTATAAGTTACGTTCAAAGACTGTAGAAGCACATAATAGGACTTTTAAAAGAATTTACAATTATGATTATCTTCCAATAGTTGGTTTAAAAAGAGTACAAAACCTAATGTTCACAATTGTAGCATCTTACAACTTAATAAGATTGTTTAATCTTATTAAAGTGAATAAAATGGATTTACACTCAGTTATTAGTTCAATAAAAATCATATCACTAACTTAAAAAAATATTAAAAAAATCTAATAGAGTAAATGAAAAATGTTCAAAATCTAATAATTTCTGCCAACACTCTTTAAATAGTTTTTTAAATAAAATACTTTTATATATAAAAACATATACATTAGTTAATTGTAATGAAGTTAATGTAAAATGACCAACAACCTGACCTATTACATGTATTAGGTTAGATAAACTGCATCTACGATTTAAAAATCATTTAGATAAATAAGAATATAATAATCACTTCATAGTGAAAAATTGCTTTATTTATATCAAAAGGTGATATTATGCAGTTTTTAGATAAGTTACAAAAGAATATTGAAGAAGTATCTGGAACAAACACTTATAAGTTAAGTGATATATTGAATACTGATTTTATACGAACAAACACCACATTTGGAAGTTATGATGACATGATTGATAAATCTGGATTGGAATTAACCGAAACTACAGCTGAAGAGTTGTATTTGAATGAAGAACTAAATGCTTTTATTAAAGCAAACACTAAGTTTGAAAACTTCAAGGATATGTGTACATTGGCAGCTCAGGAATATGTTGCTAAAAGGGTGATGGATTTATAGTATGGCTTGTTGTTGGTTGTTTTCATTTCTCATCAATAAATGTTTAAAAATAAAATTATGGTGAAAACATGTTTAATAGAAAAGTAATAAGTAATTTAGATTTAAACGATATTGGAAGGATGATCGGAGAACAATTTGATTGTAAAGTCGATTCAATAGATTTTAAAGATATGAAGATTATTTATGATGTATACCTGGAATTGCAAGAAGGAATTAATAATTATAGGGATGAAAGAGTTCAAGAATTCGTCTGCGAAGACAATAGGATACATTATGTCATTTTTCATGCAATACCTCTCGATGCATTTTTAAGGTCTCGCATTGATTCTAAAAAAGCAAAGGTCTCTTTAAGCAAAAAACAATTTTTCATTGGATCCTATTCTCAGGATTTTGAGGGTTTACATAATGAATTAACCCTATCTCATAATAGATTATTTAGAAACGGCATTTTCGAAGTTGTTATAAAATATGAGAATCGAGGAGATGTTAATGTTAGTAATCCTAAAAGTAAGTTTAAGGAATTTGTTAGTGAAAGTTTAGATGTGTATAGTGAGCTAGGTATTTCATGTCCTATTGTGTATTTTGTTACATTCACTAATGTTGAAGGTCAAGAAATGGCTACTAAACCGGATGTTTTTACTACTGCTGTTACTGAAAGAAATATTCTTGATCCAGCGGGTGTTGTAATTAATGATAAGGATCAGGTGGATAACGAAGTACATAATATCTTTGTTCCTATATTGAATGATTTTGGAATAAATGATTATTACCTTTTTGATGAATCCGCTGGTAATTAAAATATTATAATCAAGCAGGTTATTTTTTGAGGGGGTTAACTCACCCTTTTTCTTTTTATTTTAATGTTTAAGTTTTAATGGATTAAATATTTTAGTTCTATGCTTTATAACATAGATTTACAAGTTTATGCCAATATTGTTTTTCAAAAAAGCCAAATTTTATATTGTATGGGGACTATAGTTATACTCATGGTTGTTAAAGTTTTTATCAGCAGTAATCAAACGGAATTTTCCGAGGAAAGGAAATTTCTCTATGAAGAATTAAAAAATGATTCTTTTTTTAGTGAAACTGTTGTGTTGTTTGTTTTTGAAATAGATTCTGGAAGCTCACTACCTTCCGATGAGGTCTTTATTGGTGCTGTTGAAGAATCAGATGTATATATAGGTTTGATTGGCCAGCACTATGGTAATATCTATAAAGATGATGTTTCAGCAACCGAATATGAATTCAATGCATATTGTTCAAAAAAACATGATTATTATTTCTTCGTTAAAAAATGTGAAGGCATGGATGAAAAATCAGAAGCATTTCGTAAAAGAGCCAGAGATTTAAATAAATATAAAAACTTTACAACTAAGGAAGAATTGTTGCTTGAAGTGAAAAGAGTTCTCAGAAAGTTCATTGACGCCAAATTGGAAAGCACAGACTTTGGCAGTGAAATCCTATTGGACTCAACAATTGATGATGTTGACACAGAGGCAGTGGAACTGTTCAAAGATGCTTTGAGAGAATCCAAAATCAAGGATTTATTTGGTGTTCGTGAAGTGGATAAAATCTTAGAATATATTGGTGCAGGCAAGATTGATTACACAGGTACCTTTCATTTGAATAATGCAGGGGCACTATTTTTTGCAAAAGACATTACCAAATTTGGCATAGAACATGAAGTCAAGATGGTAAGGTTCAATGGAATTGAAGCCTATGATGTCATTGACAAATTGTTTTCACATGAATCATTTTTCAAATTAATTGACGATTTCAATAATTTCTTTAGTAGAAATACTCGTTTAGGAGGAACTGTTAAAGGATGGGAAGGGATTCCATTACCTGAATATCCTGAAGAAGCAGTTCGTGAAGCATTCATTAATGCGATTGCCCATAGGGACTATAAATTAACTGGAGGTTGCATCACATTTTACATATATGATGACAGAATTGAAATTGCAAGCCCTGGAAAATTGCCATTCCCCTTAACCGTTGAGACTTTAGGTAGTAATATCACTCCGAGACATAGGAACAAGAATATCTGTGGCATATTCGAAAAGACAAAGTATATGGAGCATATTGGTACTGGAATCACAAGAATGAGACGTGAAATGGATGAATTTAATTTACCGGAGCCTGAATTTATAAACGATTACTATTTCCATGTCATTCTTAGGGGCCCTAACGGCAAATTGATACTTCCTAAAAATTTGATTAAAAACGTTAACTTTAAGGGTTTACAGTTAAATGAACGTCAAATATCCGCATTGGAAAAAATGAATGTTGAAAAGATTAAATTTACTCATAAAAGTTATGCCGAATTGTTTGACGTATCTCTAGCTACTGGTAAACGTGATTTGCTTGATTTATCCAAAAAAGATTTGGTATATAAAAAGAAAGTTAAAAATGCATATCTCTATTACATCTAATGGCTCACATTCATGAGCCGTTATTTTTCGTTTGATTAAATTAAATACTTCATAAATTATTCTTAATGAGTATTGTTAATCTATTAAAATTAATCTGCTTCATTTTAATTAAAATAGAGGTTTGTATATTGGCTCATTTTTAACATATGAATTTTAAGGGAGGATACCCATTTATTTTTTAAAATAATTAATTTAAGCTGGTTTTGAATTTTATTAATAAATGATAATTTTTCTAATGAACTTTTACAGCTTGTCTTATTTAATTAAAAATATGGATAATGAAATTTAATTTAAAATTAACCTAATAAAAATTATGAATCCACATTTCAATTAAATCAATGGCTACTTTTTTAGTCAGATAACGGCTCATAATTCAGTATTCATTTTTCAATTTTACAAATTCTGTCGATGTGGCATGTAACTTTTTAACATATCTATTAATCGCAACTGATGGTAGCTATGAGGCAGTGTTGAAGATTATCTATTTGATGAGTTAAATTTTCGCATGATTTCTAATAGCTACTTTTTGAAAATTTCCATCATTTGCATCATAATTCTGATGCAACTGAAGAATTTGATGATACATTCATAAGAAATATGATTAATGTTCCATATTCTGCATATTTTTAATAAAACATTTAAAACACTAATTCCAATATTGGAACTATGTAACAAGCCAGATATTCAGTATAGTAAGTTTAAAGTTGTATTAATAAAAATTTTTGAGTTTTTACTCTTATTTAATTAAATTCATGAATATTTAATAATTAAACTTGAATCCACCATTAAATCAAGATTTATATAAGTAGATTAGTTTTTACAGGCCTTTTATCAAATCGAATTTTTCAATATGGAACAAATAGAACAGGGTTCGAGAAAATATGGGCATTCAAATTTTTTAAAAAATCACTGCTGTCTAAATGAAACAATGCCTAAAAAAACAAGTTAAGGCCAGATGCAAATATTATCCTCTCAGAAATTTTCTTCTACCTTTCCAAACCAGTTGACGCTGCCTTTTTCTCATTGCTTATATTCAACATACATCTGTGCTGTGATGTGTCCATGTAATCTTCGAAACTCATCAATTCTGACAAGATCTGATTGAACAATAGCTGGTTCTCCTTCATGCCAGCAGTAATATGGATGATGGCATGGTACATCATTTTTAAAGGCCAATCCAAATTGTTTCCAATGATGCAATAAATTTCAATGTTTATGAAAATATTGATGTTACTTTTTCTAAATCTATAGAGTTTAATCCTAAATTGTTTTTTGAGATTTGGGCTGTTTTCATCTAAACCTTTTTGAAAGTTTGGAAACTATTGTTAGAACTACTAAAGAATCAGATGATTTTATATTAGATTTATCAGAATTTATTGCAAATTATTTTGATAAAATTGACCAGGAATTAAATATTTGCTCTTTAAAGGAATTCGATGAATTTATTCATGTTCTTAAATTATCATCAATAATTATAGAAGATGCTTTAGAAGAAAATGATATGGAATTGTTTTTTGAAGCATTCTATCAAATTCAAAGCAGATTTAAAAAGGAAAAATTAGTTAATTCATACATTTATTTTAATCATAATTTCATTAGTAACGGACATGACTTATATGAGAAAGAAAATGTGCAAGAATTTTCAACAACATTAAAAGATATTATTGAGGTCAATCATGTTGAATTATGAAATTATTCTCAGTTATACTGAGAAATTAAATATTTTCAATTACTTAGAAAATATTGCGAAAGATTAAAATATCCCTATGAGCATAGCTTTTAGAGGATTCATTGATGAAAATGATAAACTGGAGAATAGTATTATATTTAAAGTTTATTACGATGTAGAATCTTCAAAATATCCTATTGTACTTAATTGGGTTGGAGTATTTATTTTACAATTCGATGAAAAACCTAATGTAACCGTAGATGACTTATTTAAAGATGAAAAATTGCAAGAACAATTAAATAATTTCATAGAAATCCTAGCAAGAAATCTGGTTGGCAAATTACCTTCTTTTAGTGAAATGATTGGAGGTAACTAATGAATATTCATTATGAGGAACAACATAGTATGGATGTATTTCATAATAATGTTAATGTTCAAGAATTGGTTGATATTTGTTTAAAATATTACAATACTTTTGTTTTTGATGATATAATCGGGGCAATAACTGTTAAGAATAAAAAATTAGCCAAAAAATTTTTGGATGAATCAGAAATAAAATATGTTTCACCAGATTATGTAAAATTGTTCTTGAAGTTTAAACAATGCATTTTAAATTTATTTAACAGTCCTCAAATTAAAAACCTTAAAGGAGTATTTCTAGAAGTATTATCATTTAGAATTTTCAATATACTTTTTAAGCCCCATATTGTGGCTAAAGATTGTAGAGTATGGGTTGATAATATACCAAGTGATTTAACTGTTGATATTGCTATGGAATATGTGGATTCTGCATTAATTTGTGAATGTAAAGTTCCATCTACTAAATATAACTGGGATATTTTTAAAAATTTACTGGACATCAAATCACGATCTTTAGATTATTATAATGCATATGCCATAACATTAGATTCTCAAGAACGTATGGATTCTAAAAAATCAAGAATAAAACAAAATGTCGAGGAAGCTGTAAATATTAGTGATGTAAAATGTATTCATCGTGAAACAATTGGCGATTTTAATTCATTTTTAATTTCATAATTATTGTTAAATTATCTTTTTTTAATTAGGACATCTATTTTTTTATTTGTTATATGAAATTCTTCTTTAATTTTATATAATAAGATTTAAAAACATCAATACACAAAGTAAACATCTAAATAATATTTTTGAGTCTGGAGAGTTATTAAAATCCGAAGTTACCCTCAATCCGAACGATTCCACTAATAGTGAAATCGTTATTATAAACCCCGATGCGAAAACACAACCAATATTATACAACCTTGATGCCATAATCTCTGTTGGTTATCGTGTAAACAGCAAACAGGCACTTAATTAATTCCTAAATTGCACAAAGAATGTTTCATGAGTTCGCACATGTTTATCTGGTGTGGTTTATACATATGAATGGAATACTATATACTATGTATTATAAAATTACCATAATTTAAAACTTTCAGATATAATAAATATATCCGATATATTTATATCCTCTTATATATAGATAATATAATATATTATCTTAAACCAATATTTTTCTAAGAGGTGAAAATATGCTCATATTAGCTACAAGTAAAATTCAAAGCAATTACCAAACCACAATTCCAAAAGAAATTAGAAAAAATTATGATATTGACAATGACACTGTTGTAGAATGGGCTATTAATGATAACGGAAACCCTGAAATTAATTTCAGAAAAAAAAGAAACTTTAAAAATTTAGTTGGAGTTTTTAAATCTGATGAACGAACAAATGCTGTAGAACTAAAAAGGAGTTTACACGAATGAGAAAAGTATTTTTAGACACTTCATTCATACTAGGATTTGTTAATTCCAATGATGATTTACATGAAAATGCCAAAAAATTGGAAGATGCCGAAAATATATTGTCACAAGACTGTTACATAAATAATAACGTGTTAAATGAAGTTTTAACATTAACTGGTAGGAAAATTAACATCAATGCAGCAGAAGAAATATATTATGGTTTAATTGATAGTTTTGAAATATTAAATGAATATGATATTGTCAACTACACCAGCGAAACCTTTGATATTTTCAAAAGAGTTGTTGGATTAAACAGCAAAAAAACAAAATTAAGCTTCACAGATTCAAGCATAATCTTAACCATGAAAAAATCAAACATAACTGATTTGGTTAGTTTTGACCAACAATTTAAAAATTTTAATGAAATTAATTTAATTGGTTTAGATTATTTATAACAAATAATTTAAACCCTCCCAGACCATGTTGAAATCCTAAAAATTTTTTCACTTGAAATTGCACATCAACTCATTTTTTAATGGAAAATTACAATTTATCTGACAAATAATAATCCAATTAAAAATAATTTTTTAACACAATATATAAATGTTTTTAATACAAGATTTATAATTAATGGATAGGAATTTATGAGAAAAAAATTTTAGTAATTTTTTAACTTTTGATGTTATTTTACATTAATGAATCTGTAAGATTTTTAGATAGTAAAAATAACACATAAATTCCATTATACCCTAATCAACATTTAATAAGGTGATAAAATGAAAAAAATAGCAATATTATTAATTTCAATTATTTTTATAATAATTGGTATGGGCACACTATATGCATCAGAGCAGTTGTTGTTGATGGTACTCCATATTATTTGGATAATGATGAATATGATAAATTATGTGAATATTCAACAAATTTTGCTGAAGGTTTAATTTATCAATTCAAAGATACTTCATCCGTACAGGATATTAAAATGGGACACACTAAAGTAGGTAGTTTAGTAACCCCAGGTGATTCTGTAGGTGACTTTGAACAACCAGTAGATAAAAAGTTTAGTTTTAAATATAAAACTGGAAAGGTTGGTTTAAATCAAGAAGCACATATCATAACAAGTTTAGATTTAAATGAATAATTGATATTTTAAGAGATTAAACGACGAAGGAAAATTTATGAATAATCTTTCTACAACAACATTAAGTGATAAAAAGAATTTCATTCAATGGACTTGTAGAAAAAGATAAAATCAATAATAATCCTAATATTGAAATAATAGATTCCCATTATTTTATCATTATGATAAATATCCTTCGTTTATACAATCTTTAAGTTATTTTGAATTATTAAATGAAATATTGAATACTATCCCGAGAATATATTTAATAGACTTATGAAAGTTTTTCTGGATACATCTGCCAATATTTCATCATGATAAAATGATTTTTCAAAATAAAATGTCGCATCATTTAACTGTAAAAGAACAATCTGAATTTTTCCATTAAATTCAAATTTATCAATTACTTTAAATTTACTTTTAGATGGAATTTCCAATATCTCATGATTATTTGATGAAAAAATTAAAAATCTAACCTTTTTATTTAATTTACTACATTTACTAGTTGCCCATTTAGGTTCGCTGTTAGTTATAATTTTACCAACTGGATACTTTTCTAAATCAACAGAATCTACATCTATCACATATGATTTTAAATTATTATATGTTTTATTAAAAGAAACAATGCCTGGTCTATTATTTAGTGGATTGGTTAAATGTCTATTTTTCAAATATTGTGTGTAACCCCAGTCAATTTTATCATCATTTTCAAAAATCTTTCGTATTTCATCTCTAACTTCCATTAACGCAAATCCAAATAGATTTTCACCTTTAAAATTTTCATCACAACCCCATTCATCATCTGAAATATAAATTAATGTTTTATTACCTGTTTTAAGCAGTTGATCTCTTAAATATTTATTATTCATAAATTTTAAATAAGTTGCATTTAAACAGACTGTATATTTATGTTTTTTCCATTCTTTTTCTTCACTAACACTCCAATCCGGTTCAAAAACAATATTATAAGGATTTTTAGTGCCGACGAAATTTTTAAAATAACATACTTTACAAATACGCAGTGCATCTTTTATTGATGAAAAATCAAAATCATTATAACTTAAAAACCCGTCATACTGGTTTAAAGTAATGAATCTGTTTACAACTTCACAATCCTTTTTAATTTCAAAATATTTTGGTTTAGCGTTTTCACTCCATTTCATTAATCTAAAAGGTAATATTTCATATTCATTCAATTCTGATTCATTATATGAAAATATTTTCGGTTTAGGAAATATTTCAAGATTATCTGAAATAGCATTATAATAATATGCAAGATCATCTTTTGTAAACCAATATTTACTATCTAAAGAAAAATCCGGAAATGCAAGCCATCTTGGTGCGGGAAATTTATCCTCATCAAGATTCTTTTTTTCAACTACCGAAGTGTATTTTTCTTCAATAATTTTATAATAGTATTCAGAGACTTTATAATCCAATAGTTCATCTTCACGAACATAATATACTAAATCTTTAATATACTTATCCCAATCAACATCAATAAAATCTAAAAAGAAGTTAATTTGAGCATATAATAAATTTCCTTTCATTATAATTTCATCAGAGACATTGACAAAATTTTCAAATTCAGAAATTAAATCAAACTCAGATTTAATCTCATTGGATTTGATTTTTCTTTCCAAATGATTAATAATTTTAGGCCATCTGTTTTCTTCAAAAAACATTATAGATTTGTAATATAATTGTTGAGCCATATACTTTAAGTCATTAGGTAATATTTTGTCTTTATTAATTTTATTTTCATCCAGAAAAGCATTATAAATAGCATTTAATACACTTAAACCCTGATTAATATCTTCTCTAATTTTAAACCTCTTAGATAAATTTAGCTTTAAATTGCATAATAAATCAAAAAATTCCTGTGAAACAGGTTCTTTCATGACTATTTCATATAAATTACAAGGATTATCATTAGAGATTTCATAAAATTCCTCTTTGAAATCTTTAGGTTCGTATTTTGAAATTTCATTAAATTTTTCTTCTATCTGATTAAAATATAAAGGATTACAATCTTTTAAATCAGTTAACATTTTAGTTATGAAATATTTTTTATTATCGGAATAATTTTTATTTTTTAAAAAATAATTAATTTCTAAAAGAAGAATATAATTCAAAAATGCTTTTTTTAAATTATAAACACTGTAATACGAATATTTAAATGAATCTGTTAATTTTAATGAAAAATAGAAAGCTAAATCCAGGTGATATAAAGAATTAATTTTACCTGATTTAACATCTTTAATTAATTTGGATTTAATTAAAAACCAGTCATTTCCACACCATGAATACACGTGAAAATAAAAATCCTCAATTTTTTTAACTAAAATATCCTTTGAGAGAATATCTTTTGAATAATCACTTTTTTCTTGTAATTTATGAAATATTGCCTCAGCAATGAGTTTTTCTCCATCATTTTCAATATCTAATCTTACAATAACATGCTTTTTTATTGATTCCCTATCACTTTTATTAAAATTAAAGGCCTTGCATAAATTTATAAAATCACTTGATAATAAATACCCATCCATAACATGTGAAAAATCAAAATTATGCATAAAAAAGCCTCATGTATGATAAACCCCATTCTGATCAGGTGGTACATATATTCCGCAGTCAACTCCATCGATTGTTTGTGGAATATAGCGCATATTATGTTCACTTGCATATTCACGAGTTACTCCACGAGAATCTACTTCAGGTCCTGAAGATGGATAATATGAATAGCCGTCATCACTTAAGCCTGAAACTGAATCATAGTTACTTGTTTTATCTTCAGAAACTACTTTTGTTTTTGCTTTTTTAACTTTAACAAAATCAGATATGAAACTTGGCGCATATTCCCCTCCACCGTCAAAAACCATTCGTTGTAACTTTTTTCTCATTTACAATTCCTTTTTCATTGAAAAGCTTAATATTTATTGTTTTATCTGAAATTCCAGCTTTATCCTTATCAATTAATATAACAGCAACTGATTCTCCTTCATCAATTTCTTTATCTTTAATAATTAAAGTGGATTTATCTCTAAGCAGTGGAAGTGAAAACATTGTTAAAATAACAAGTATTACGACAATAGCACATAAAACTCCAATCATGATTTTTTGATTATCCATAATTTACACCGAAATTCATTAAAGTGTGAATTGTTTGAGTTTGGTTATTGCTTTATTAATTATAGGCTCAAAAGAAAAATAAGAAAAAACTTACTTAATAAAGTAAGTTTAATTTTTAATATACTTTTTTAAATCTTGAACTTTATCGGTTTGCTCCCATGGGAGAGTATCAATACCAAAGTGACCTTTTTTAGCTGTTTGTTTGTATTTGGTATCTCTCAAGCCTAAAGTTTCAATGATTCCGTCTGGAGTTAATCTAAAGTTTTCACGTACGATTTCTTCAAATGTTTTATCTCCAATGTCTGCACCGGTTTCAAAAGTATCTACCATTACTGAAGTTGGTTCTGCAACTCCAATTGCATAGGATAGTTGTATTTCACATTTCTCAGCAAGTCCGCTTGCAACAATGTTTTTAGCAATGTATCTTGCCATGTAACATGCGCTTCTGTCTACTTTAGTACAGTCTTTACCTGAAAATGCTCCTCCACCGTGTCTTGCATATCCTCCGTAGGTATCTACAATGATTTTACGGCCGGTTAGTCCTGCATCTCCGTGAGGTCCGCCTATTTCAAATTTACCTGTTGGGTTGATATGTTCTTTGGTGTTTTCAGTCATTAATTCCTGAGGAATGACTTTTTTAAAGAGTTTTTCACGAATGTCTTCTTTTAATTTATCCTGGTTATCAGAGACTGATTCATCATGCTGGGTTGATAAAACCACTGCATCAAGAGAAATTACATTTCCATCTTCATCATAGTTAACTGATACCTGTGCTTTTCCATCAGGTCTTAAATATGGGATTTCACCGGATTCTCTTAATTCAGTTAATTTGTTTGTGAGTTTACGGGCTAAATCAATTGGGAAAGGCATTAATGATTCTGTTTCGTTTGTTGCAAAACCAAACATCATTCCCTGATCTCCTGCTCCGGTTTCTTCATCCTGTCTGTCTACTCCCTGATTGATATCTGGAGATTGTGCGTGAAGTCTGTTTTTAACTTCACAGGTATGGCCGTCAAATTCCAAATCAGGATTGTCATAACCTATTTCTGCAATTGTGTCTCTTATGATTTTTTCAATTTCATCATCTGAAATTTTTGCATTTGAAGTTATCTCACCAAATACCATACAAAAATCAGTTGTTACACAAGTTTCACATGCAACGTGGGAATTTTTATCCTGTGCCATGTATGCATCCAATATTGAATCAGATATAATATCTGCAACTTTATCAGGATGTCCTTGAGTTACTGATTCTGATGTAAATGTCCTATATACTTTTTTCACAATTATCACCAAAAGTTTTATTAGAAAAATTTCTTAAATAGCTTTAAAATAATTTATAAATAATATTGAAAGTTTTCTACATTTCCACGAAATTTAATCGTAGTCTATATCTTATTTATTTTTTATATATTAAATATATTTTCATATTTATTTCTGAGCGATAACAACTAAAATATAATCATTTTCCTTAACATATGATTTAACACTCCTAAATCCTGCATTTTTTAAGTATTTTTCAAGTTGTGGTGCTGTATAAACACTCATACCTTCTACACTGGCTAACCATTTCTCATCGTCCGGATGATTGCCGTCAGTTCCCTGTGCAATCATGAATTGTCCGGTTTTTTTAATAATTCTTGAAACTTCCCTGAATGTGTTTTCTATATCCGGCCAGAAGTATATTGTCTCAAATGCACTTACCAAATCATATTCTTCATCTTTTATAGGCATTGCAGATACATTTGCCTTTATAACCCTGCATCTTTTATTGTCAACTGATTTTTGGTTTCTTTTAATTGTTTCTTTTACAGATACTTCTGAGTAATCAAGACCGTCTACATTGTTTTGTGTTATTTTAAGAAATTTTTCTATGTTTACTCCACCGCCGCATCCAATATCAAGTATTTTATCATTTTCTCCAATATCAATACACTCAAATGCAAATTCTGAGATTTCCTGATGATTTTTATTCATTCTTTTGATTGTTTCAACACCTTCACTTCCGTGTGGTTTCCTGCACTGTGTGATTTTTTTAAAAGACATATTATCAGATTATAAATTAATAAAAAATAAATTTATCGAACAGATTAAACATTGTTTTATTTAAAATTATAATAAATTAAATAGTACACTTATCTTAAAAACTACTGTTTAATCAAAAGGATTTTTAAAATAGTTAAAGTGAAAAATAAACTAAAGATTATTAAGAGAGTAAAGATATATTGATATACAACAAAGGAGGAATTTTATGAATAAAAGATTAATTCTTTTTTCTCTGCTGATTATTTTTCTTTCAGCACTAACAATAGGTTGCATCTCAGCAGAAACATTTGAACTCAAACCGGTAGAAGACCAATATATCTCAAAAGAAAGTGGAGATTATAAAATTGAAGTTTACCAATGGCATACTCCATCCTACAGAGAAGTTGATGTGTTTGTATACAAAAACGGGAAATATATAGATAAAAAAGAATATGCCTCACAGGTTTTCTATGAAGATCACGGAGAGTTAAAAAAGACCCCATGGTTTAGAGGAAATCAGGCAGCTGTATATCACAAACATCATTTTGACAACAGTTATGAAATTCAGAAAGTTAAAGTCAAAATATAATATTCATTAAGTTTTATTACTATTGAAAATAAAATAATATATGATTAACATGACAGATAAGATTAGTATTATTTTACCGATTTTTAATGTTGGTGACCATTTAAGAGGAGGAATTGACTCACTTCTTAACCAGACAATTGGTCAGGAAAATCTGGAAATCATTATGGTTAATGATTGCTCAACAGACGGATCCGGTGAAATTATTGATGAATATGGCGAAAAATATGACTGCTGTATAGCAATTCACCATGAAAAAAACAGTGGTGCTGCTTATACTCCACGTAATACCGGAATAGATGCATCAACTGGAGATTATATAATGTTTTTAGACCCTGATGACAGATACACTCCCGATGCTGTTGAAACACTTTACAATGCAGTAAAAGAAAATGATGCACAGATTGCCTTTGGTCGTTTTAGAAGAATATTTGAATACGGCGGTGTTGTTCAAAAATCATATTCACCTTATCTTGACAATCTCGATAAAGCATATCCCGATGAAACATTTGAAAGTGAAAACTTTGTAAATGTTCCTGATTTTGTTTGGGATAATTTCCTAGAAGATTTGGTTTATGGAAAAACCAATGAAATAACATACCAAAGAGATAAAGCATGGGATGTTATTAAAATTGATAATATTGAAGAGGAACCTGATTTATTAAAAATGCATCCTGCAGTATGGAGTAAAATTTTCAGAAGAGATCTGATTGAAGAAAACAATATCCGCTACCAGCCATTTATCAGCGGAGACGATCTGGCTTTTATTATGGAAACATTTCTTAAAGCTAAAGGAATTGTATTTTTAAACAGTTTCATGTGTTATGACTACTACATAAGAGATCTTGAAGATGACAAATCCATTACCAATAATGTTAACGTCAGACTTCTTGATGAGCTTATGGAATCTTATATTTACTGCAGAAAATGCAGTGAAGACTATTCAAAAGCAATAAAAAATATCAGTGTAAATCCACACCTTCTTCACTGGACATACACCTGGAAAAAGTCTCCATTTACAAAAGATGAAAATAAACTGCTTTTAAAGAAAGTCAACAAACTTAAAAAGATTCATCAAACTGATTTAAAAACCAAATGGTTATTATCATCTATTACAACCGCTCTTGAAACTAAAATATTCACACAAAAAGAATAACAAACTTATTAAATATTAAAAAACAATTAATAATTATGAAATATGATTATTTGATTGTTGGCTCAGGGCTTTTTGGTTCCATAATAGCTCATGAAATGACAAAAATTGGAAAAAAATGTCTTGTTATTGAAAAACGTGACCATATCGGCGGAAATGTATATACTGAAAATAAAGAAAACATAAATGTTCACAAATACGGTGCACATATATTCCACACCAATAATAAGGAAGTATGGGAATATATTAATCACTTTAGTGAATTTAACAGATACACAAACTCACCAGTTGCAAACTACAAAGGTGAACTCTACAACCTCCCATTTAATATGAATACCTTTTATCAGATGTGGGGAGTTAAAACACCTGCTGAGGCAAAAGAGAAAATACAAAAGCAAAAAGCCCAGTACCACATCGAAGAGCCTCAAAACCTTGAAGAACAGGCAATTTCTCTAATCGGAAAAGACATATATGAAAAATTAATCAAAGGATACACCGAAAAACAGTGGGGAAGAAAATGCAGTGAACTGCCATCATTTATTATAAAAAGACTTCCGGTAAGATATACCTTTGACAATAACTACTTTAACGACCTGTATCAGGGAATCCCAATCGGAGGGTATACAAAAATCATAGAAAAAATGCTTGAAGGCATTGAAGTTAAACTAAACACAGACTTTTTCGATAACAAAGAAGAATACCTAAAAATAGCTGATAAAATCATATTTACCGGAATGATAGACCAATACTATGATTACTGCTACGGAGAACTTGAATACCGTGGATTAAACTTTGAATTTGAAACCATTGATATGGAAAACTATCAGGGAAATGCAGTAATTAACTATACTGATGCAGAAACACCATTTACAAGAATTATAGAACACAAACACTTTGAAGGAAGCGAATCTGAAAAAACAATCATAACAAAAGAATATCCAAAAACCTGGTCCAAAG
>CADAAJ010000102.1 GCA_902785855.1 uncultured Methanobrevibacter sp.
GATGTGATTTACAAGATGGACAAAAAGCAATTCTATTTTCAAAATGAATTTTACCTCTTTTTTCCAATCTAATAATATTATCATCAATATTTTTACAACAAAATCGAGAAAGATCATCAGATTGACGGAATTCAGAAAACTCAGGTACAAAATCGGAAAGTTTATATTCTTTTAACTCCATACATTCATATGGAGCTTTAATATTTATACTAGACATATTAATATTTAAGTTCCACATTATATATTAATTTAACTACTTTTAAATTAAAAATAAAGAAAAAATAGAACGAAAAAAATTTCATGACTCAAAAATTAGTAAAAATTCAAATCACACAATTTTTTGAAAGAGACAACATATTGATAAAATCTAATGTAAAATTAAACTCAAGCACAATATTTTCAACCTTCATAATGTAATTCCTAAATTTGATTAAAACACCTGAAAATCATCATGAAAAATAATTAATTAAAAAACTCTTTTTATAAAAATAAGAATGAATACTGATTTATTAAACTATCAGATAGTAAATAATAAATTATTATATTCTAAAACAAAAATTAAAGTTTAATAAATATTATAAATACCTTAAATTATTTAAAAATCATGTTGCCCCTAATTTCTTCTTCATAAACAACATGACTCCCCACAGATTCTTCCATCCTTACTCAAGCAATATTTATCCAATAATCACTGTGAAAACATGTGGATTAAAAAATATTCTTTTTCATTAACTTTTTTTAAGTAAATTAAGATTTAAAAGATTTGTTAAATAGTAATACTTTTTTATAATTTTTTATGTTTTGAAGTAGTAATAATTTTGAAAAAAGTATTACTTATTTATTTTCTTATCAAATTTTTTATATTGTCCAATCTTTTTGCCATGATAATTTGATAATCTAAAATTAAATAATTAGTATGCTTTTATAATTATAACTGATTAAATTCATTTATTTTTAATTTAATCATTTTTTATCCATATTTATAATTTTTAAGAAAGTATTATTTTTTTAAAAAAAATAAATTTAAAATTAACAAATTTAATTTAAAGCAATTAATTTATTTTAAAATATCAATAAAGAGTGTAAAATAATTATTTATTAATTTAAGATTCGAAAATTAAAGTTAATATTATAATAACATTTATATGGTTATTACTTGTAACTAAATGTAATTATCTAATTAGACGTGTCTAATTTTATAATTTAATTAAATTGTTATTAACAAGTTGGGAGTATCATGGAAATTTATATGCAGAAAATTGGATTGATTAGAGACGATATAAATCCTAAAAATACTAATTTAAATTTAGATATTGATTGGTTTGTTGATTATACTAATACAGATCAAGACGAAATTAATTTTAACATTATTTTAAAATCATGCAAAAATTTTAATTTAAATTTTAAAGTTGAGGGATTAATTAAATTGGATTTATTTGAAGAATTCGTTCAAGATGAGTTTTCTCAAATAATTTTTTATCATGCATGTAATGTTTTAATGGATATGATTTCTATAACTCGTGAATCCGTTCATATATTATCAAAGAAAGAATATTCAAATTTAAGCAGTAAAAAATCTACGGATACTCCCTTAAATAAATTGTGGTGATAAAAGTATGTTGGAGATTAAGCACACATTATGTCCTTCATGTAGTGTTGGATGTGGACTTAATGTTATTGTTAACAATGGCGAAATTGTGGGAACATTTCCATATAAAAGACATCCAGTAAATGCTGGGAAAAATTGTTTAAATGGGAGAAAATCAATTGACTCTTATCAAAACAGAATAGAAAAGGCAATAATATCAAAATCAGAAACAGACGTCGAAAAAGCTATGAATGAAGTATTAAAAGAATTAAATGGCGTCGATAATTCTGAAGTAACTGTTATTTGTTCTGGAAATAATGATATTGAAGCAATTGAAGCATTGATAAAATTTAGTGAGTCTAAAAATTATAATATTGCTTTTTATGCAGATAATTTGAAAGATTTTAGTGAAGTTGCTTCATATGATGAAATTGCAAGTGCAGAAAAGGTTTTTGTAATTGGAGATCTTTTATATGAAAATCCATTAATTGGAAGAAGAATTGTACATGCAAAACAAAATGGTGCAAAAATTTATGCATTAGGAAAAACTGAAAAATCAGTTACATTTAATATTGCTGATGAAACATCTAATTCTACAGTTCAAGAATTTTTAGAGAATAATCAAGGAAATATTGATAGTTCTTCAGTAATTGTTTTTAATTATGTTGATTCACAAGAAGATTTGGATAAAATTGAATCATTAAATTGTAAGTTTTTACCAGTATTCAGCAAATCAAATTCTAAAGGTGCTTTAAGTATTATAGACGTTAAATCATCAGATGAAATGTTAGAATTATTGGAAAGTACTAAAGTTTTATTGGTATTTAATGATGACATTGTTGATGAATTAGATTTTGATTTTGGTAAAATATCAAAAATTATTAGTTTTTCCCCATTCTCAAATAAAACTACTGAAATTTCAGATATTATTGTTCCAACTAAATCATGGTTGGAAAAAGATGGAACATTTGTAAATGCAATGGGTGAAACCCAAAAATTCACTGCTGTAGTAGAATCTGATGTTTTAAGTGAAATTGAGATAATTGAAAAATTAAACGGATAGTGGTTATATGAGTAATATTTTAGCAAAGTCCCAAAATGAAAATATTCAAAAAGCAGGTGAATGTGGAGGAGCTGTAACAAGTATTCTAAAATATTTGCTTGATGAAGAGATAGTTGATGGTGTTTTAACATTAACTCCTATAAATGATGTATATGATGCAACTCCAACATTTATCACTGAATCCGAAGATTTATTAAATGCTGCTGGGTCTTATCATTGTGCCCCAACAATGATTGGAGATCTTGTTCAAAAATATTTATTTGATAAAAAAGTTGCAATTACAGTCAAACCATGCGATATGAGAGCTATTGATGAATTGATAACTAGGCATAAAATCAATGAAGACAATATTTATGTAATTGGTTTAAATTGCGGAGGAACAGTATCTCCAGTAAGTGGTAGAAAAATGATTGACTTATTTTATGATGCAAATCCGGATGATGTTGTAAGTGAAGAAATTGATAAAGGTAAATTCATTATCGAACTTGCAGATGGTTCTGAAGAAGCAGTAAAAATTCATGACCTCGAAGAAGAAGGATATGGTCGTCGTGATAATTGCCAAAGATGTGATGTAAAAATTCCAAGAAATGCAAATATTGCATGTGGAAATTGGGGAGCAGAAGATGGATGGACATTCATAGAAATCAACGATGAAAAAGGTCAAGAACTAATCGATGGTGCTAAAAAGGCAGGCATTCTTGAAACAAAAAGTCCTTCACAAGATGCAATTGATGCAAGATCAAAAGTTGAAAATATCATGATTAACATGGCTAAAAAGGTTCAGGATGCAACTTATCCCTCAGTTAATGAAATGGATGAATGGAGTCGTTGTATTGGTTGTTATGCATGTCGTGACGTATGTCCAATATGTTGGTGTTTTGAAAACTGTGAATTAAACAAGTCATACTTCAAAATTGAAACAAAAATGCCACCAAGTCCAATAGCATTTCAGGGAGTTAGGTTATCCCACATGAGTTTCAGTTGTGTTGACTGTGGCCAATGTGATGATGTATGTCCAATGGATATTCCTGTTTCATTAATTTTTGATAAATTACAGAAAAAATACTATAATAGAACTGGTTATGTGGCAGGTTTGTCAGATAATATCAAACCTCCATTATACAGTCCTGAAAAAACAGAATTATAGGTGATTTGATGGTAGATGATTTAAAAATTGTAGGTTTATTATGTAATTGGTGTTGTTATGGTGGAGCAGATACTGCAGGAACTGCACGTATGCAATATTCACCAAATATAAGAATTACTCGTGTAATGTGCTCTGGAAGAGTTAGTCCATCAATGATTTTCAAAGCATTCCAGGAAGGTGCTGATGGAGTATTTGTAGGAGGTTGCCATATTGGAGACTGCCACTATGATGCCGGTAACTACAAATGGTCTAGAAGAACTAAACTTATTGAAGATATTTTAGAAGAATTCGGAATTGAAAAAGAAAGATTCCGTCATGAATGGATCTCAGCATCTGAAGGAGAAAAATTTCAAAAAACAATGGAGGAATTTCATAATACTTTAGGTAAATTAGGTCCATTAGAATTATAATCATCAAACTATAGTTAATAGCTAGCCATATAAGAGTAGAATAGTTATTTTTTATAACTATTCTTTTCTCTTCCTAATTGTCTTTCTAAGATTAGTAATACGTTACTAATGTTAGAAAAATAGTTAAGTACGGAATATTTGATTATTTTTCGAATTAATTATTTCTATGTTGATAAAATCATTAGCCGATAACTATTAATTGAAGGCATTACGATTTTTAGTTATTATTTTCTCTCCATCGATATAGATTTAGTTAAAAAAAGAAAGAACTTTTATTAGAATAATATAGGTTTCTTTCACTATCTACAATAGCTATTGAAGTTATATCTTTAATAGCTATACTTTATTTAATAAACAAATTTTTTTCAAGTTTATTTTTTTATTCAATGAAAAAATAATAAAATAAAAAAGTGATATGATGGTTGTTAAAATTGCAATTATTAAAAGTGGAAATATCGGTACATCACCGGTTATTGACTTATTGTTAGATGAAAGAGCAGACAGACCAAATATAGATGTTAGAACCTTTGGATCTGGGGCAAAAATGAATCCTGAACAAGTTGAAGATGTTGTTCCTAAAATAGATGCTTTTGATCCTGATTTTGCAATCTTTATTAGTCCAAACCCAGGAGCACCTGGACCTGCTAAAGCAAGAGAATTATTATCTCAAAAAGATTTACCTGCAATAATCGTCGGAGATGCACCAGGTAAAGGTAAAAAAGATGAAATGGATGAACAAGGTCTTGGATACATTATTGTAATGTCTGATCCTATGATTGGTGCAAAAAGAGAA
>CADAAJ010000103.1 GCA_902785855.1 uncultured Methanobrevibacter sp.
AAACCTTTTTAAAGATGGAAACTAATTTTTAACAAAAACAAAGAAAAATAAAAAAATTTAAAAAAATTCTGTCAAAGAGCTAACATTTTGACAGTCACTGCAAAAAAAATAAGAACTATAAATTTGTTAAGAGAAAAAAAGCTTAAAAAATAAATTGTATATAGTAAAGTAAATTATAATCCTAAAGACAATGAAAACATTGAATACTAAACAAATAAACTGGAAAATAGTAAAGATAAGATGTTTCAACATAATTTGCCGGCTTATTAAAAGTTAGCATAAGTTCAATTAATAATATTTTATTGAATGTTTATTTATATACTATCATTCAATATATTGAATAATTATTTATAAATCAAAAAACATATTTGCGATTTTCACATGTTCATCAGCAATAAATTTGGAATACAATGCAGAAGCCAGTAGAAGAATGATAAGATATCCAATAATACCATTAAATTATTCACAACACTTAAAATTAAAATATAATTATCATACAGATATTTCCAATGATTTAATAGATATAGTATTTAATAGTAATGTTGAAAATGTCATAATTAAAGAAAACTGATAAATCGAGATTTATTAAATCTAAAAAATTATAATTCAATGGATTGGAACATATTCTGCTGCAAATGCAAGGGCAAAAAGACCATGGCAGTATTATTATGCAACACAAAGTATAATGCATGCAATAAATACCAAATTCGGATTTTCATCAATAAACTTAACTGAATATGAATGAATATTGCTTGAAACATTAGTTGGATCAAATCTTGTCAATCTAAAGAATAGTGAACAATTCTTTGATTTTAGCATATTCTATGACACATATAAAGTAAAAAAACAACGTGTTGACTTTATAATAAAAAAAAGAATTTGATGAAGTGATTCCAATTGAAATAGGATTCTTTTATAGATTTTGAACTAAGAGTAAAACTTTTTGATAGTGAAAAAAAGCTTAAAAAATAAGATTAAGAAGTTGAATTATTATCAACTTCATCAAAATCTACTTTTTCACCTAATAATTTAAGTCCAACAAACATCACAATAACACCTATTGGAATTGAAACAAACCATGGAACACCAAATCCTGCAGGAATATAACCTACAAAAATTGTTATAATAGCTACAAAAATAGCATAATACATCTGTGTTTGAACATGAGCAATATGGTTACAGCTTGTTCCCATAGATGATAGAATTGTAGTATCTGAAATTGGAGAACAGTGATCACCGAAAATTGCTCCGGTTAATACTCCACTAGTACATGTTACAGCAAAACCCATATCCGGTGAAATTGCCCATGAAAGCGGAATAGCTAAAGGCATCAGTATACTGATTGTACCGTATGCAGTACCTGTTGAAAAAGAAATCACAGCACCCAAAACAAAAATCAAAGCAGGTAATATAAATGCCGGAATTGTACCTTTTAAAACTGAAACCAAATATTGTGCAGTTCCAATCTCACCAATAACTCCACCTAATGACCATGCAAGAATTAAAATTACTCCGGTTAGTACAATTGTTTTCATACCTCCAACCCATTCACTGATAGCATCTTCAATTGTAAGTATTTTCTCACATACTGCCATTAAAATAGCTACTATTGATGCTAAAAGTGCTGCCTGGAAAAGTGCTACTGAGGCATCAGAATTAGATAATGCTTCAAAAATAGCCTCAAATGATAATGGTGAATTTTTCATTAAAGCAATAAGTGCTGCATCATTTCCGTCCAAAATAGTTAAATAACCATTCCAGTAAAATGCAATTAATGCTCCAATAATTAAAGTAAGAATTGGTATAACAGCATTCCAAACTGATAATTTAATACCTTCAACAGGTTTAACATCAGAAAATCCTGAACTCAAATCAGTATTAACTTCTTTTATGCCTGTAGATAAACGTGCATTTTGTTCTGCTTTTTTCATCGGTCCGAATTCATATAATGTAACTGCAGAAATTACAATGAATATTAATATGAATATATTATAAAATCTGTATGGAATAGTTTGTAAAAATATACCAAAACCACTTACATCCATACCAATTGACTGAAAACCAGATGCAATTAAACTAATTTCAAGTCCAATCCATGTTGATATAATTGCAATACCTGCTACAGGTGCTGCAGTTGCATCTACTACAAATGCTAATTTTTCTCTTGAAACTTTAAGTTTATCCATTACCGGCCTCATTATAGGACCTACAATTAATGAATTTGCATAATCATCAAAAAATACAAATAATCCTAAAAGCCATGTGAATAATTGAGCTTTTCTTGGAGAGTCAGCTCTTTTAGCAAATTCATCAGCTAAAGCTTGAGCCCCTCCCATTTTAGTAACAAGCTGTATAACTCCTCCAATAAGCAGACATTGAAGAAGAATACCTGCATTCCAAGGATCAGATATTACTGAAATTACCTCAGTACCCAGTTTTAAAAATGCATTAATAGCAGTGGTTATGATGTTTGTATCATTAATACACAGCATAAATTCCCCAATAAAAACACCTGTAAATAGAGATAAAATAGTTTCTTTAGTTATAAATGCTAAACAAATTGCAACAAGAGGAGGTATTAATGTTAATAAACCTAATCTTACAGCATTATCTCCTTCAGGTAAATTTGAAATATATAATGATAAAACAAAAAGAGCTATTACAACACCAGCTATTATTAAACCCATTTTAAATTTACTATCTATTTTCATAATTTCCCCTAAACTTCCAAAAAATATTAAACTTTATATCAAAAATTCTTTATTTAATTAAAAAATAATCATATGGATAAATAACCAAATTATCAAACCAATAATCTCTAAATTAATATTTTAGGTTTAATATGTTATTAAAGTTATGGATAATGAAATTAGTACAATTAATTATGTGGCTAAAATTATAGCAAGTAACATAAACCCAACACCAATTTAAGTTGTGATGATTCAGAAAGATTTATTCAAAAATTAAACACTCCTTCAACCGATGAAGAAAATAAATCTCTACTTACCTTTATTAACATTGGATTTATTGTAATCAGTATTACCATTAGTTTGTCTGGATAAAATCTGTTTTGAAACACCGAGTACGGTTTTAAAAAGAATTAACCCGTCTTGAGGAACTTGTCTTATTAAATAAGTTGGTCTTAAATAAAATTTAAGAAAAGCTCTTTTTTGGATTTTTCTAAGTTCAGAGCTGGAACAGTCTATTGTTTTTAATACAGGATCAAGAAGTGTGTATTTAGACCAGTCCCCAATATCTATTAAATTTTTCTTAAAAGTTTCATTATAAAATCTGGTTCCAGGATATGGTGTTGCAAGACTGTATAGAGCATAATTTGGATTCAAACGTTTTACAAAATCAATAGTTTGATGAATACTTTTTTTAGTATCTTCAGGCATTCCAATTACACATGAAGCAATGGTTCTTATTCCTACTTTACGGGCAAGTTTAAATGCATTTTCGGTTTTGGAAAGAGTTATATTTTTATTCATCTTTTCAAGCATTTGCTGGTCTGCACTTTCAACACCAATGAAAAGTGTTATACAACCAGCATCTTTCATGATTTGGAGTAATTCTTCATCTAATGTATCTACTCTTGATGTACAACCCCACCAAAACTCAAGATTTCTTCTTTTAATTTCAGCACATAAATCTTTTACAAATTTTTTATTTAAAGTGAAAGTATCATCCATAAATGCAATAGTATCAATATTTTCCAATTTTAAACGAAGTTCAATCTCATCTACAACATTTTCATATGATCTTCTTCTTAATTTATGACCGTGAAGAGCAGCTGATGAACAGAAAGAACACTGCATAGGACATCCTCTTGTAGTAATAATTGTTGCCACATTTGTTGTAATATTTAAAATCCTGTATTTATCCATTGGGAAAAGATGAAAAGCCGGAAATGGTAATTCATCTAAATTTTCAATAACAGGCCTGTCAGGAGTTACAACTAATGAATTATCATTCTTATCATAAAATGCCAAACCCTCAACATCTTTTAAATCTCCTCCGGATTCGATAGTTTGAACTAATTCTAAAAATGTATATTCTCCTTCACCTCTAACAACAACATCAACACTAGGTTCTTCAAGTACACTTTCATATTCAAAAGTAGGATGGTAACCTCCAAGAACAACAATAGTATCGGGTTTTACCTGTTTAATTTTATCAGCGGAATCCAGTGCAACCCCCATTGTTGGTGTAAGTGCACTGATTGATACAATATCCGGATTTCTTTTTAAAATCTCTTCTCCTAACTCATCATATGACATTTCAAGTGCAGATGAATCTAATACATCAACATCTATATTATTTTGCTCCAATACAGCAGCCATATAACCTATACCTAAAGATGGAGCTACAACACCTAAAAATTTATATTTAGAATTGGTTTGAGGCGGGTTTAAAAATGTTACTTTCATTGTATCATCAAAATTGAATTATTTATATAAATGTTTAATATTAAACAATATATAAAATTTATCTTAATTTTTATCTAATGATGCAAGAATACCATGACCTCTTCAAGGTCGTGGATGAATTGCATAAATGAGATTGAAAATACTTTTCAAATGCTCTCACTT
>CADAAJ010000104.1 GCA_902785855.1 uncultured Methanobrevibacter sp.
CCACCATTCTGTTCAACTGCATAGCATTTGTTCCAGTATTTTTCTGCAGAACTGTAGTCTCCCATTGCTTCATATTCACCTGCAATAGCAGATAACATTTCGCATTTAGCCATATTTTTCCATGATGCTTTCAATGCATTATTATAAAATCCTATTGCAGCTTTATGATCTCCTTTTGCAGAGCATGTTTTTGCCTGTCTGTAATTGTATTGATATATGCTGATATAATTGTCTTCTTCCTCTTCTTCCTCTTCAACTCTGCTACCCCCACTACCTCCGCAGTGTTCACAGATATCTCCTTCATCAACCCAATTACCGCATGAACAGTATCCCATAAATAATCACCAACACATTCATTCGTTTTTTATTTCCTTTAATCTTTTGGATAAGTTAGAAAATGTTCCATCACCGCTGCATCCATCTGAAACTTCTCCATCACCACCATGATGGTCTGCTCTTTCAATGTAGGTATAAATTGTTATGATTTCTTCAAAAGTTAATTTTTCTTTAGACAAATCTAAAAGGGATGATTTTGAATACTTTTCTTCCATATTATCCATATTTTCTAAATAATCAAAATCAATGACAAAACGTCTGCAGCTAGGACAAATTAAATCCCCTTCAATAAGATTTTCTTCACAAAACGGACATTTCATATTTTAACACTCCTTAATATTATATAACTGATTTCATCAGATAAATTTTATTCTAAATAATTCTTCCGGTATGAAACTGAATTAAAAATTTATCCAGATAACATAAATATTCTGCCTGAGCAGTATCTTGAATTTTATCATGCAAATCTGATGCAGATGAAGTTAATTCAAATTTTGTATATTCTTTATTTGCCACATAACCTATTTTTTTACCTTCTGCATATACTGCAATTGCATCACTGTCAAATTCATTATCAGGTTCTTTTACAAGTTTTAAAGGCAATCCTAAACCAAGATTTACATTTACACGTGGCCCAGTTCCAGTTATTGTAAACAATACATTTTTATCATATTTTTTTAAAAGTTCAATATTGTCCAGATATTTTTTCACATATCCAATGTAAAATTCTATTGAATCTTTTTGGAAAAAAAATCTTTCAATATTATCATCATCATTTTCACCGGAAAATGCATTGATTGCCTTTTCATTTTTCTTTAATGCTTCGTTTAATTTTGGTTGGTTCATTTTTTGACTCTTCAAGTAATTTATATGCCCATGAAAGTAGCATTCTTGCTTTATTGTCTGCAACTATGCTTTGTCTGCGAAGTTGAAGTGATTTGTCATAGCATCTTTCAGATGCATTATACATTCCCATATACTGTAAAATAATTGCTTTTATATTCCAGTTGTTTGAATTAAATTTGTTTAAATCCAATGCCAGATTAATATAATAAAGTGCCTCTTTATAGTTATTTTCAAGATAACAGTCCCATGCTTTTTTTGAATACCCAGTTAGTTTAGGATTTTTAGAAGGTTTATGCCATTCTGGTTCTTTTTCTTCCTCATCTTCTCCATGACCCCAGTTTTGAGCATCCATAAATCCGTCACCCCAGTCAACAGGGTCTCCAATATGCCATTCATCCATATTAATCACCTCCAAAATTTAAATAATATTTATCAGATTATCAAAGAGATTATAAATATTATTAATGTTATAATAAAAATTATTATTTGATATTTTTGGATTTCATTTCGTTTTTTATACAACATTACTGCAATCATTATTAGTATAATTAAGTTCAATATTTTTAATATCATCATTTTTTATACTCCTAAACTAAAAACATCATCTATCTTCTATTACTGTAAAATCATATACAGTTCTTTTAATTTGAATGGTTTTTACTCATCAGCATTTTTATCTTATTTTTTAAGCTTTTTCCCTCTACTGATAACAGTCCCTTCAAATATTTTACATAAAAATTTATACACAATTTAATAATATTGTTGTTAATAAAATGTTAGTAAAATGATATTTATAAATGTTTTGATAAAAGTAGATTAACACCTAAAAAACATATAAAACAATAATAGTAATTGATATAAAGTTATTAATATAACATCATATTAACTGAATTTAAAAAGAATATTCATATAAAAGACTGGGATTAGGAGATTCCATTGGTAAATTGGCAATGCCACAGGAGTTCCAGATATTCCATAATGAGTTATCTAAAAAACAATGATAATAAATCATCTAAAGAAGACATTGTTGTTGACTTCAAACATTATATCAAAAATGCAAGAGATCATTATAATATATATGCAAGGGTTTCAGAAAATAAGTTTTGAATAGCTAATGCTGGATGTTAATGTTAATTATAAATAACTTCAGCATGATCTAACTCATGTTTACATTTAGGGCATGGAATTCCTTCGCATAATTGTTTATTAATTTTTTCGCCACAATTAGGACAATCTATTAACTGATGTTCTGAAGGAAAAGTTACAATTCTTTTATAAACCATATCACTAATTAAATTTATCATTTCATCATGGTTCTCTAAATCAAATTCAATGTAATATTTGCTGTTTTGAATTGCATTACAATGATCCTTTCGTGATTTAATTTTTTGGTTAATATTATCATCAATTCGTTTTTTTGCTTTGTGATATACTTCAATTAATGCCTCTTCTTTTGTTTTGAATTTTGAACCATCAACAAATGCAATTGCACCCTCATTATCCGTTGCATAAAAATTATGATTATATTCTGTTATACTTATTGAATATTCTCTATTTGAATTTAATTCGTTGATTTTATTAATAGTCCTTTGTTTAATTCTTTCTTTATATTTTTTAATTCCATTTTCAATTAATTTAATAATTTCTGACTCTTCATAGTCTTTACAATTTATTTCGTTTATACAATATACATAAATAATATTATTACAATGTCCGCAGTATGTTTTTTTAACTTGACCTTTTATCAATGGTTCAAAACCAATTCCCTCTTCATCAAAGTTTAATTCAAAGTTAACTGTCTCACCAGTTTTTTGATTATAGTAAAATAAATTTTTTAAATCAAAAAGGAAGTGAAATTCACAGTTATCACAATAAAGATATTCGTGATCCTCAATTAGAATATATTTTTTATTTATAATAACATCCTCCAATTAAATAGTAAATTGATTTTGAATATGTACTTATACTTGTCAATGTTAATATCTATGTATACACAAATTATAATAAGTTTCTGTATTATAAATATCAATAGTTTGTAATAATAGGGGATTATTATGAAAATCATTACTTGGAATGTATATGGAAACTTTAGAGAAAAATTCAAAGAAATTATCAAAGAGGATGCAGATATTTATGTTATCCCAGAATGTGAAGACCCTGCAAGAGCAAGCAGTGATGAGTACAAAGAATTTGCTGGAGATAATTATTTCTGGATTGGAGATAGTAAAGATAAAGGATTGGGAATATTTGCAAAAGATAATGTTAAGTTAGAAACAATTGAAGGATTAAATGATGAATTTAAAAATTTCATTCCTGTTAGAGTTAATGATAGCTTTAACTTATTAAGCGTTTGGACAATGCCTCCATACGTGGAAATGATACATGATTACTTTGATGCGAATACTTCATTATTTGATGAGAACCTTATAATGTGTGGAGACTTTAACAGTAACTCCATATGGGATAAACAGCATAGAACAAAAGATAATGATGGTAATGCTAAAGACCAAACTAATCTTAATAGAAAATTAGAATCCTGTAATTTAATTAGTGCTTATCATAAATTAAATAATGAAAAACAAAGTAAAGAATCACAAAACACATTTTACCTCTACAGACACTTAGATAAACCTTATCATATTGATTATGTTTATGCTGCTGAAGGTATTGTTACTGATTTAAAAATTCTTGATGCAGAATATTGGATTAATTTAAGTGACCATATGCCCGTTGTTTTTGAATTAGATAAATTTTAAGTAATCAAATAATCTATTGAACCTCCATATAAATCAATAGATTATATTTTAATTTTATTTTAATGAAATCTTATTGATATTAACTGCAATCATGTTTAAATCTAACATACTACATATGTTTGTAAATAATTTAAGACACTATTTTATATACAAAATATACATTTTACTTTTGTGTGTAAAAATTATTCCAAAAAAAAACTACTACAGGAATATCATTGTTTAAATTAGATATTAACTAAAAATTCAAAAAAAAATATCAAAAATGTCAATATATTTAATTAAAAGATTTCATACACTTAAAAAAAATCTGAAATTATTACAAAAAAATTCAAAAAGAAAAAGCAAGATTTAATAAATTAATTTAATTACCCCACCATATCAATTTTTTTAAGACTCCTTATGTATACAATATGTTTATATTATTAAAATATGATAAATAATATTATAGTTACATTCTTTTATTGAATTGAATGTATAGGTGATGCTATGGTTATTTGTAAAAATTGCGGAACTGAATTAAAAGAAGGGTCTAAATTTTGTAAAAATTGTGGATCTGAAGTAGTTATTGAAGAAGAACCTGCTGATGTTAATGAAACCAAATTCTGTGCAAATTGTGGTTTTGAAATGCCAGTTACTATCAAATTTTGTCCAGAATGCGGACATCCAACTGATGCAGCACCTAAAGTACAGAATAATACTGTTGCAAATTCCAATGTAAATCCTGGACTGGCAGCAATATTATCTTTTTTAATCTGTGGTTTAGGTCAAATTTACCTTGGTTTAGTTAAAAAAGGACTTATATTATTGATTGCTGCAATAATTTCAGGATTTTTAACAATAATATTAATCGGTTGGATTACATTCTTTATCGTATGGATTTATTCAATATATGATGCATACAAATCCGCTCAAAAGATTCAAAGCGGAATAGCAGTAGAAGATACAATTGATTTAAATAATTTATAAAAAGGTGATATAATATGGTTTTTTGTAGTAATTGTGGATCTGAAGTAGAAGACGGATCAAAATTTTGTCCAAGTTGTGGAAATCAAATGGATGACTCTGCACAACCGGAAAATAACAGTACCGGCAGCCTTTTTGGAGATATTAAAAAAGGCGGATTAAATGTGAAAAAGAAACTCGATAATTATGCACATGGAGAATATAAAGAAATTGAAAGACCTGAAGGTTGTTTATATTTCATGAACGGATTACAAGGGACACTTGCAATATATGATGATTATATTGAGTTTGATTTCACAGGAGGTAAAGTTAAAAAATATTTGAGTGCATTCGGAGGTGTTAAAAAAGTGTACTATAATCAAATCAACAGTATTCAGAAAAGAGATGCAACTGAAGTTGTAAACGGTACTATTGAATTTGAACTTCCAGGAATGTCTGCAAGTGCTTTCAGTCAAAATGAAAACTTAATTACATATTTGCCCAAATATCAGGAAGAAGCAGATAAAATTTATGACTTTGTAAACAATAAGATTTTAGAATTAAACCGTGCACAAACACAACCAACACAGGTTGTGCAAAATGAAGTAAGCCCTATGGCTAAAATTAAAGAAGCAAAAGAACTTTTAGATATGGGAGTTATTACTCAAGAAGAATTTGATGAAATTAAAGCTAAATATTTGGCTGAA
>CADAAJ010000105.1 GCA_902785855.1 uncultured Methanobrevibacter sp.
AAAGATGATGAGATTCGTCGTTTAAGGGATAAACTTAAAGAAAATGGTATTGAATAATTTTTTTTAATTATTTTTATTTTTTTTTAGGTTATGGGTCATTTAATTTCTTTTTTTTCTAGGTTTATATGCGAGGTAAGTAGGTACTTACATTCGAAAATCTTTATATTTGAGTTAATTCAATATTTAGTTATAGATATTACTTTTTTAATTAAATTTATGGTGGTATATTGAATTATAAATATGTATCTCTTTTAGTTATAATTTTGTTAATATTATTCGGTACAACATTCGCACAAAAAACGGTAAATGATTTTAAAATTGATGAACAATATAATAAGGCTTATGCTGGTTTTTATCAATCTATTTTTTTAAATAAACATAATGATTCTGGAATTGCAATTTTTCAAAAAAATCCAAAAGGAATTGAAGAAAACGCTTCCGGTTTTGGACATCTCATTCACAAAGATCCGAAGGATTATTTTAATTCTAGTGAGTATTATAAATTGTCTCAAAACAAGGATGGTTCCTATAATTTCACTGATCGTGAATATGGTGAGCATGGTATTGTAGAAGTTGTAAGTTATGCTGGAGAATCATATATTGTAGTATTTTGGGCAAAAGAATATAGTAATGTACACAGATCTGAGTTACATCCGGTTTTAATTAATTTCAATAAAATTAATAATCTATCTATTGTTAAATAGATTTATTTTTTAAAAAAAGGAAAGGAAAAAACTTAATTTTTCCTTTTAAATAAAATACAAGTTGACATTAATGCTAAAAGCATTAATAAAATAGGATTAGCTGTAGTATGACTTTCAATGTTTGAGATAGCATTTTTATTTGAATGTGATTTTTCACTTTTCTTTTCATTTTCATGTGTTTTCACTTTAACTGTGAAATTTGCATGATTATTTGTTATATTGATATCTCTTTCATTGGAAGTTGCTTTTACAATATTGGTAATTTTTCCTGCACTTATTGCTTTGGTGATTAATTTTAATGTAGCTGTTTCGTTAATTTCTAACTCACCAATGTCCCATATTCCTGTTTTAGGATTGAATTTTCCTTTTGAGGAAGTATGAGACATGTATTTAAGTGATTTAGACAATTTATCAGTTACTTTAACACCTGTTGCATTTATTGTACCTTTATTTGTGATTGTTATTATCCAGACTATTTTATCTTTAAGTTTAACTTCCTTAACATTACTGGTTTTAGTTACTTTTAAATCAACATAGTCTATTACATTTACTGTTTTGTTTGCAACATTGTTTGATAAATCTGTGTCGTTATCAGTTGTTGTTACATTGACAATATTTGTAAATGTACCGGTTTTTGTTAATTTAACTTTTAGGAGTAATGTTTGTGAAGTTTCCTGTAAAACGTCAAATCCTGACCAGGTATTGTTTTTAAATGAACCTTCTGATGCTTTAAAATCAATTATTTCAAAGCTGTCAGGTAGGATTTCTTTTACAACAACATTATGTGCATCGGTTCCTAGTGATGTTACTGTTATTGTAAAAGTAGCTGTGTTGCCTACAAAGTATGTATCTTTATCACTGGATTTTGTTATTTCTAAATCCACATGTGGTAAGATTACAAAGCTTGTAAGATTTTCTATACTTTTATATAACCAGTCATTAGGATGTGATGCATAAACATTATATTTACCTGGTTTTAAATCACCTGTTAAATCAAAACTGATATTACCGTAAAGACCGGTTCTTCCATTTAACTTTTGAATTATATCTCCGCTTATTGAAGCTCCAAGTAAATCATTTGCTTCGTTTTCACGAGTTAAAATGAGATTTATTACCTGTAAGTCTTCTCTGCTGTCTTGATATATTAACTCACCATTTTTACTTTCTTCAGCAGATTTAACCGGATTAACTTTAACTAAGCCGGATGTACGTTTGCCTCCGGAAGTTGATGAGTGTTCATAAGTTACATTATAGAAGAATATATTTTTATAATCACCATCATTGTATATTGCATTTATGATGTTGTCTCCACCAATATGGGTAATATTAACAATGATTTTATTGTTTTTAGTGTAATTTGAAACTTCAGGAGTTACTGATATGAATAAATTGTAACTGTATGCCTGATTGAAGTGGAAATTACTCGCTTCAATTGTTAAATTGCTCCCACGGTTATATATTGCTGAACCGTTTCTTGCTGTGTTAAAGTCAAATTCACAGTATGCAATATCGTTAAAGTTACCTTCACTAAATATTGCACCACCTAATCCTTTATCCAATTCTTTATCACTTGGATGAGCATTATTGGATATGAATTTGGAATTTAAAACTCTAATATAATCACCATGTGAGTGTATAGCCCCACCATGAATTGTAGCGTTATTATCTTCAAAAATACAGTTATCTACAAGTGAATAATTACCAATACTGTATACAGCTGCTCCTCCAAGGGATGCAGTGTTTGATTTAAATATGGAATTTAAAATATTGGCTTGTGATCCACGTATAAATACAGTACCTCTTCCGGAATCATGACGGTAAAATTCACATGTATTTATAGTTGTATTTAAACCTAAAACATAAATTGCTGAACCGTTTCCACTGTGTGCAAAGTTATCATCAAAATATGAATTAACTAAACTTGCATTATCACCATAAATGTAAATTGCTCCACCTTTACCTTCAAATGTATTATTATCTGAGTGGATTGCTGAATTATACCAGAATTTATTGTTGTTTAATTTGGCATCATTTCCGTGAATGTAAATTGCTCCACCATAAGCATTCCACACCTGAACCTGAGGTAAGTAAGTCTGACCAGTTACAATTCCTGAATCAAGATTATAGGTTGCATTGTTATCAATAAAAGTACAGTTGATGACAGTTAAATTGTCTCCTTCTAAAAATACTGCTCCTCCCTGAACAGCATCATTATCTTTAAATGTACAGTCATAAATTTTAACATAATTACCTTTTGCCTGTATAGCACCTCCAATTGGAGCAGCATTACCTTCAAAGTAACAGTTTTTTATGGTAATATTTGCATTATTTAAATCTATTCCATCTTCTGTACTTATTGCTCCACCATAGAATTTGGTAGCAGTATTGTTTATAAAACGGCAGTTTTCAATAATACAGTTGTTGTGCGGTGTAATTGCTCCACCTTGAGAGTTTACATTACTTGTAAATACACAGTTTCTGATAATTGCTGAACCGTTTCCGCCACCACTAACACACATTGAACCTCCATGATCTCTATAATTTGTACGGTTATTATCTTTTGATGCAGATCCTCCTGTATTGTTGAAAAATTCACAGTTATCTACAATAAAAGGATATTCTTTAAAGTATGGAGAAACTTGAAGTGCAATTCCCAATCCTGCATTTTGATAATTATTTTTAAATACTGAATTGGATATTGTTCCATGACCGTATAACATCACACATCCTTGGATTTTATTTACACTTTTATCATATGGGTCTTCCATAGAGTAATCATCATTAAAAACTTTATTATTGCTAATATTAAACAATTTTGCTGTAAAATTATTTCTTCCAGTTGAATAAATCATTCCTGCATGAATTTTAGCATAAACTGTATTGTTGTATATATTAATATTTAATAGATTAATTGTACTATTACTGCTTATTGTACGTAATACAGTTCCATAACTAGTATTAGTTGAATTAGCTACATTATTGTAATAATTAAAATTATTTATAGTGATATTGCTTGATGCTGAAGTTAGAATACCTCTTGCATAAATTAGAGAATTTGAATAAGCATAATTGTCACTAAAAGTTATGTTGTTAATGTTTATATTATTGTCAGTGTTAAAATAACAAAATCCAAATACCTCAGGACTAGATACCTTATTGGATTTTATAATAACATTTGAAATATTTGTTATTACATTAGTATTGGTCCTGTATAATGTAGCTATTAGTTGATCTTTCCCGTTGAATGTATTATCGATAAACTCAACATTCTTTATATCAACAGTTGCAAATTTTGATGCAAATATTGCTCCAGAAGTATATTTTCCAGAAGAAATATTGTTTTTTCTAAAATTAAATGTATTTATAGAAGATTGACATGCATTTGACAATAAGACACATACACCAGTCACAGTACTTGAAGTTGTACGTATATAATTTTCATCATAATTAAAATTTGACAAATTTAATTTAGAATTTGCATTAAGGTAAAAGGATGTTCCTTCTATTAAACAACTTGAAATAAATTTATTTTTGTACTGAGAAATATTTTCAGCTTCAATTTCACATTTTTGCTTGGAATATAATATTGATCCCAGACAACTGAATCCATTACCTGCTGTACAATTTAAAGTATTGTTAAAAAACTCATAATTAATGATTTTAACTTTACAATTCTCACCTATATGCATAAAAAAACCGTCAATGTAATTTGATGATTTCAGGAAAATATTATATGCTTTAACATTCTCCAAATAAATGTTGGAATTTGCACCACTGCGGATAACTCCTCCATCT
>CADAAJ010000106.1 GCA_902785855.1 uncultured Methanobrevibacter sp.
AAAAAATACCAATGCAAAAAATGTGGGAATTCATTTAAAGGCATTGGAAAAAAAGTTATTTGTCCATCATGTCAAAGTGATGATGTTGAATTAAAAGAGTAAATATTTTACTCTTTTTATTTTTTAGTGATTTCATGAATATTGATTTTAAAAATGATGAAATATTATTTCTTGAAGGAGAAAATGGTATTGTAGGTATTATTAAAGTAGCATATGAAAATAAAATGTTATTTATAGCAACTCAAGACAATGAAGAAATAGTACAATTTTTACAATCCGATGACATAATAGCTGTTTCAAATTTTAAAAAAGATAAAAGAGCTGTAAAATCACAAGCATATCTAAGTCGTGAAGAATCATCTCCTATCATAATTTTAAATAAGAATCACCCATCTACTAAACGATTAGAAACCGTTTTATCAATAGGTGAGAGAGTCAATCTAAATTGCAATATTACTCCAGGAACTCATCCTGAACAGGATGTTTTATGTTCATGCGACAGTTTATCCGGACTTGAAATTGAAAAAACATCTACAGGTGTTAAACTTAATAAAGAATTTGTAAAATATACAATTGAAGAATTTTAGGTTAAAATAATGATTATCGATACATTTTACATAGTTTTAGGACAATTATTAGTGATTATAGCTATTATAATTGTAATATTATTTATAATAGTTTTTATATTTGGAAAATACCTTGTAAAAATTGAAGGAAATTATTTTCCAAAATTCATATTACTTGTTGTAGATTCACTATATTCTCCATTTAAAACAATTTCCAAACTATTAAAAATGGATGAACATTTTATTGACAATATTGCAATTCGTGTAAGAGATGATATTAACAAAGAGAAATTTAAAAAAATTCCTGCAGAAAAAACATTAATATTCCTGCCACACTGTTTAAGGCATAGAAATTGTCCTGCAACACTTCAAAAAGAAGGTCTTAATTGTACAGAATGTGGATTATGTTCCATTGGAGTTATTAAAAAAAAGGCAGAACCATTAGGATATAAATTATATATTGTACCGGGATCCAGTTTTGTTAAAAAAATAGTTAGAGAAAATAAATTTAAAGCTGTAATTGGTGTAGCCTGCCATGAAGATTTAAATCAAGTAATGATGCTTTTATCTGATTTTTGCCCTCAAGGAGTTTTACTTAAAAAAACTGGTTGTTTTGAAACAACTGTAGATGTAAAAGAAGTATTTGAAAAAATAGATTCCAAATACTAACCATGACAAAATCTATATGATTATCTCATGAAAAGTGCAGACGATTATGGTTCTAATCATAAAAATAAAACAATTCCCATTAATAAAAGAAGATAAAAATATATTCTTACCTTCAAAAACATTCGCAATGATTTAATATGGAATGTAAAATGGATTTTATCAAAAAAACATTATTCATCATAATATTTCATGAATTCTAATGATTCATTAGCTTCCTCAAATTCATCAATAAAATCTTTTAAATCAGATATAAATTCTTTTTTTCGCTCATCTAAATCTTTAATTAAAGAATAATTTTTTTTAATGGATAAATTCATTATAATATCCTCAGTTTCAAGAGTTAACTCAGGATACAAACTTTCAAGTAAATCATCCATCTTATCCTCTTCCAAGTTCCTGATGAGCTCTTGCAAGATGTCCTGCAGCCAGTGCACCTACAAGTGACAATTCGCCTGCCAAAACAGTACTGACAACAATTTCTGCAAATTCCTTTGCATGTCCTGAACCTGCAACACCTAAAATATTTAATCCTTCATTAGCTACCTCTAAACTTGTTCCACCACCAACAGTAGCTACTGGTAAATCAGGTAAGTTAACTGAAAAATATAAATCCCCATTTCTGTTTTCTGCTGTTGTAATGCCTAAAGAACCTTCTACAACATGTGCTGCATCCTGACCAGTTGCTAAAAATATAGCCGCAACCATGTTTGCATAATGAGCATTATATGCCATACTACCGCTTGCAGCAGAACCAATTAAGTTTTTAGCAATATTTACTTCAACTATTGCATCTGCTGTTGTTTTAAGTTTCTTTTCAACTATTTCTTTTGGAATTAAAATGTCTGCTACAACACTTTTACCTCTTCCTTCAACAACATTAATCGCAGCAGGTTTTTTATCAACACAAACATTTCCACTTAATGCTAAATGAGTTGCATTAGTTTCGCTTGCCAATTTATCTAATATCTTTTCTGTTGCAATTGTAACCATATTCATACCCATACTGTCTCCAGTTGAGTATACAAAACGAGGATAAACATAATTTCCAACAATTAAAATAGGATCAATTTTTATTAATTTACCATGAGAAGTTGTACTTTCTGCAAGGCTTTTTAATTCATCGAAATTATCACTAAACCATTGTTTGATTTTTAAAGCATCAACAGCATTTTCACATTTGATAGCTGGTGCACGAGTCATAATATCAGAAATTACTCTTGCATTTACTCCTCCCGAAGCAGTTATGGTTGATGCTCCTCTGTTAATAGATGCAACCAATGCACCCTCAGATGTTGCAAGTGGAACAAAAACTTCACGATTGCAAAATTTCCCATTAATTTTTAAAGGTCCTGCAATACCCATTGGAAGCTGCAATACACCAATTGAATTTTCAATGTTTCTGGCAGATGCTCTTTCCATATCAAGTGAATAGTTAGAGATATTAGTTAAATTTATTCCATATTTTTTTTCTAAAAATTCTCTTCTAATATCTGTTGCCTGACTTGCTGAAACTTCACGGTCAACCTGATAAAGTTTCATTTCACCGTTTAATAATTTATCAATAATTTCTTTATTTGACATTAGATAACCTTTTTAAGTAATTCAACAATACCGGACGGTTTAATAGCTACTTCCACACCGGCATCATTTAATGCTTTTGTTTTACTTTCAACAGTACCTGAAGAACCTTGAATAATTGCTCCAGCATGACCCATTCTTTTACCCGGAGGCGCAGTTCTTCCTGCAATATAAGATACAACAGGTTTTGACATTTCCTCTGAAATGTATTTAGCTGCTCTTTCTTCTGCAGTTCCTCCAATTTCACCAATTAATACTACTGCATCAGTATCATCGTCTTTTTCAAATCTTTTTAAAATATCAACATAATTATTTCCTGTAACTGGATCTCCACCAATACCTACACAAGTACTTTGACCAATACCTGCATTTGTAAGTTCACTAGCTATTTCATAAGTTAAAGTACCACTTCTTGAAATTACACCCACATTACCTTCAGCAAAAATATGAGTTGGCATAATACCTAATTTACCAACACCTGGTGAAATAATTCCTGGAGTATTTGGACCAATAACTGTGGTTCCCATCTGTTTTGCATATTCCATAATCTTCATACTGTCATGTACAGGAATATGTTCTGAAATAATAACAACCAAATCTAAATGTCTGATTGATTCAAATGCTGCATCTTTTGCAAATCTTGCAGGAACAAAAATAATTGAAGAGTTAATTTCTACTTCATCTTTTGCTTCTTCGATTGAATTAAAAACTGGTACTCCTAAAAAGTCCTGACCACCTTTTCCAGGAGTAATTCCTGCAGCAATATTAGTATTATATTTTAACATTTGTTCAGTATGAAATGAACCTTGTTTTCCAGTTATTCCCTGAACCAAACATTTTGTATTTTCATTTAATAATATCATTAAATAAACCTCCTATTTTAAAAGTCTTGTTTTATTTTCAAATGGAACAGATAAATCAATTACATTACCATTCATAAATGCAGTAGCAGAAAAAATTACACTTCCAGGCAATACATTACAAACTGTTCCTCTTTTAACCAAATAAGTATTTTTACAACCAAGTGCTGCTCCAATCATTGCACTGGCTATTATTCCAACAGATTCAATATCTTCAACAGTAGCTACTACAACAGGGTCATCAGTTTGTGATGAAACATAACCTACGCCAGGAATTTTTCTTGTTTTAGCTTCTATATGACTAGAAACATCAGTGAGATTTTTCATTCCCTGTGCTGCATCAATTGCAGAGTTTGCAACATCACTTACAAATTCTTCTCCACCATAAGTATCAAATCCTAAAACAATAGCATCAGGATATCTATCAGGTCTTATTTTAGCTTCAGCATATGAAATTCCTTCACCAGCATCATCAGGATTTTGAGAAATCCCTGAGAGATCTCCTAAGTTTTCAGCACTTATTTTTAAAACATCAACTATAGCTTCATTAACCGATTCAAGCAAATCATCTTCTACAAAAGCACTGATAACAACATCATCACCAGT
>CADAAJ010000107.1 GCA_902785855.1 uncultured Methanobrevibacter sp.
TGCACCAGCTTTTAATAATAAGTGTCCAACTAAAGTGGATTTTCCGTGGTCAACGTGTCCAATAAATGCTAAGTTAAGATGTTCTTTTTCTTTTGCCATTATATAACCTCTTTTGTATATTATTAACAATATGTATTTATAAGCTTAAATGATAGCTTAAATTTAATTTTTATACTTCAACATATAAAAAGATATGTTTTTTTAAAATAAAAATATAAAAAATTATAAAATTTAAAATTTTATAAATCACCTAAGTAATGATTTGCAGCAAATGGTTCTGCAGATAAACCTTTTCTTTGCCTGATTTCTTTTACAATTTGATTTTGCATCTCACGTGGGAGTGCTTCAAATCCTGCAATTTCAGTAGACCATAAACATCTACCTTCAGCAGCAGATCTGATATCTCCAGCGAAACCAAACATTTCAGCAACAGGTACTTTAGATTCAATTCTTGCCATATCACCAGTTTCTTGACCCATGTTGACAATTTGACCTCTTCTGTTTTGGATTTCACGAGTACATGCACCCATGTAATCATTAGGAGTATAGAACCTAAGATAGCATTCCTGATTGCAGGTAATACTTGTGCAGGTCCTCTGTGAACTGCGTCTTCGTGAAGTTTTGCATCATGGAGTTTGAATTTTAATCCCATACAAATTTCTTCACCTAAAGGTCCTTTTTGTAAAGTAGATTCGAAACCTTCGAGTAATAATTCTTTAACTTCGTCTAAGTACTGAATACCACGAGTCATGTTAAGGAAAATACTTCTGTTATGTACAGACCATACTCTTCTAGCTTCTTCTTTTTCTAAACCATATTCCATGAAGTCATTAGCTGCTTCTTTACCTTTAACTCTACCTTCTTTGATTTTACCATCTTGGATAGCATCAAAGAGTTCAGGTTCAATAGGTTCAACAGTAATGTAGAATCTGTTGTGTTTGTTAGGGGATTTACCTTCAACTTGTGGTGAAAGTTGTCTTACAGTTTCTCTGTATACAACAATAGGTTCTGAAGTTGTAATATCAACACCTTTTTCACCAATTCTGTAACCGATAACTTCTAAGTGAAGTTCTCCCATACCTGATACTAAGTGTTCACCAGTTTCTTCGTTAATATCAATTTTAACAGTAGGGTCTTCTTTACCTACTTGTCTTAATACTTCAATTAATTTTGGTAAATCTTTAGTATTTTTAGCTTCAACAGCAACGGTAACTACAGGTTCGGAAATGTGTTCTAATCCTTCGAACTCTTTAATTTTGTGTTCAGGATCACATAATGTTTCACCAGCAATAGCTCCTTTTGCACCAGCAACATATACAATGTTACCTGCAGGAACTTTATCAGTGTTAACTCTTTCAGGACCGAAATATACACCTACTTGTTGTACTCTGGATTTACCGTGAGATCCAACAAGATATACTTCAGTACCTTTTTCAATAGCTCCACCATATACCCTACCGGTTGCAATTTCACCTGCGTGTTTATCAACAGATACGTTGGTAACCATAACAGCTAAAGGTCCGTCAGGGGAAGTTGATACCATACATTCACCTGCAGGAGAATCGATTTCTCCATCCCATATGTTAGGTACTCTGTAAACTTGAGCTTCTTTAGGAGAAGGTAAGTGTTCAACTACCATACCTAATAATACATCAGATAATGGTACTTTTTGAGCTAATTCTTTTTGATTATCATCATTACAGTAATCAATAATATCATTGAAGTTAACACCAGTTTCTTGCATGGTTGGAACATTAATAGCCCAGTTATGATATGCTGAACCGAAAGCTACACTACCATCAGTGAAATCTAAAGACCATTCTTCTTTTTTATCTTCAGGAGCCATATTTTTAATCAATTTGTTAGCTTCCATATAGATATTAATGAATCTTTTTTGTAATTCTTCAGGTTCTAATTTTAACTCATTGATTAATCTGTCAACTTTGTTAATGAATAAAACAGGTTTAACATTTTCTTTAAGTGCTTGTCTGAATACAGTTTCAGTTTGAGGCATGATACCTTCAACAGCACAAACTACAACAACTGCACCGTCAACTGCTCTCATAGCACGGGTAACGTCCCCACCAAAGTCAACGTGTCCAGGAGTATCAATTAAGTTAATTAAATATTCACTATCTTTATAGTCGTGTACCATAGATACGTTAGCTGCATCAATAGTAATACCACGAGCTTGCTCTTGTTCATCAAAATCTAAGAATCTTTGGTCACCAGCAAGTTCTTCGGAAATCATTCCTGCACCTGCTAATAAGTTATCAGATAAAGTGGTTTTACCGTGATCAATGTGAGCACAGATACCAATATTTCTGATTTGACTTGGTTCATACATTAATTCTTTGATTTTTGCAATCATTTTGTCTCTTCTACTCAAAATAACCACCTAAATAAATATTATTAGTGTGCTGCTTTAGCAACTCTTTCTTTTTCTTCAGCTTTTTGTAAAGCAAAACTTCTTGAATCTTCTTCAGAAGCAAGTATTAATTCTTCAGCTAAACATTCTGCAACAGATTTTTTATTTTTAAATGAAGATTGTAAAGTTCCTCTAGTTAAAAATCCTAATGAGAGGTCTACTCTTCTTTGTGGAGAAATATCAACAGCAACTTGATATCCAATACCACCATATTTAATACGAGTAGTTTCTTCACGAGGTGCAGTGTTTTCAACTGCAGAAACTAAAACTTGAACAGGATTCTTTTTAGTTCTACTATTAATAATTTCTAAAGATTCTTTAACAATATTATAAGCTTTATTTTTCTTACCAGAGTTGAGATGGGTTCTCATAATTTTGTTCATTAATCTTTCAACAATAGATACTTTAGATTTTGCGAATTGTCTTTTAACATGTCTACCAGAAGTATGTGGAACTAAAGTTTCATCTAAGCATATGTATTTAACTAAACCTAAGTCCTCAACTTTTACTTCATCGAGATCCCATTTATCAAATAATTTACTCATAAAAATAACCACCTTATCTTACAGGTTTTTCAATTTTTCCACTTACCATTTCTGATAAAGCTACATTATTTACTTTGGAAACTTTCCAACGGACTCCAGGAATATCTCCCATAGATCTTCCGGATGGTCCTCCAATTCCTTCAATCATAACTTCATCGTGCTCATCAATAAAACCAATTGCCCCATCACCTGGTGCAAAAGCGGTTAATTGTTTACCGTTTTTAATTAATTGAACACGTACACATTTACGAATAGCAGAGTTAGGTTGCTTTGCTTCTATCCCTACTTTCTCAATTACAATACCTCTAGCTTGAGGAGCTCCTTCAAGAGGATCTGCTTTAACATCTAATCTTAAAGCTCTTCTTTTGTAATCTACATCTTTCCACTTAAAATTTTGTCTATTTTTTTTAAGTTTTTTTGCAGCAAAAAGTCCTGGCATATTATTTTCCTCGAATTTTTTGTTAAAAAATATATCAATGAATCCACCGCTGCGATTTATACTATAATCTATAGTACAATCTAAATCCAAAGATATTAATTAGTAATAATAATTAATTAGATAAAATACATTATCTAAAAGAAGATATCTAGAAATGGAATTCAAAACAATGACAAAAAGCACACATAGTCATGTTATAAAAAGTACAGATATCTTATGATACTTTATATATTTCAACCTTTATAAAGGTATTTATTATAAGCCTGAAAATATAAAAAAAATAAGTTTTTAAAAAAAAATAAAATTAAAAAATAGCATGAAAGCTATTTTAAAATAATGTTATCAATATTATGTTGCCTATTTGCTAATAATTTAGCCCTTTCAATATTAATTCCATTTTTACCGATAGCAATACGTTTATTAGTGTTATCTGCTGTTACAGTAGCTATTTTTTCACCAGATTGTTTTTGGCTTACTTTAACAGATTGTAACTTTGCAGGAGATAAAACATTTTTAACAAATTGTATAGGATCATCATCCAATTCAATGATTTCTACACCTTTGTCAACAGCTCTTTGAACTTTGGATACAGAACTTCCGCCTTTTCCAATTGCAAGACCCATATCTCCATTTTTAACAACAAAAGTAACTTTTCCATGCTCATCATCGATAATGCAATCTTTAACCATTGCCCCAGTCATATTTTCGAAAAGAGCTATGTATCTAATCTCATTTGCACTAAATTTAATAGACACTTAAATCTACCTCAAATCGTCTAATATAGTAGAATCTCCTGGATCGTTTACGATTAATGTAGCAACAGTGAAAGGTTTACCACAAACAGAACCCAAATCTACACTAGATCCATCATAAACAATAGATGGAATTTCTGAAAGATTTGCATAATATTCAACATCTTCAAGAATGTTTTTAGGAGCGTTACGAGCAACAATAACAAGTTGACCTTTTCCTAATTTTAAAGATTGAATTGATTTTTCAGAGCCTAAAGTCACATCACCAGTGTCGACAGCAACTCTGATTCCTCTATCTACGTCCATCATCTAGCCTCCTATTCATTTTTATAATCCATTTTGACACCGACAGAACCGGTACCAAGAGGTATTGGTTGTCCAA
>CADAAJ010000108.1 GCA_902785855.1 uncultured Methanobrevibacter sp.
CATAAATAAAACAACCACAAAGATTAATCTCTATAATAAAAGATTGTACTTCATAGTATATAAAATTAAAGAAAAAATAATCAAAATAAAATTAAAAAAAATAGTGACTTCGTGTCACATCCTCAATGTAAAAAAAAGAAAAATAGAGAGGAGGTGTCTCTATTTTTTAACAATTACTTTTCCTTTTGCTTTCTCTTTACCAAATACTACAGAATATGAGTATTTTTTACCTACTTTAAGTTTCCTTAAGACTTTTTTACTTATTTTAACACTTGCAATACCTTTTTTATTGGTTTTCTTAGTATATTTTTTACCTTTAAATTTAAAGATAATTTTTTTACCTTTAAGTTTACTAAGCAGTTTAGCTTTTAAAACAATCTTTTTAGCAGATTTTTCAACTTTAACCTTTTTAGCTACACGAAGCACCTTTTTAACCTTAATAGTGTTAGATACAGTAGAATGTTCACAAGTTGTTGAAATGGTATATTTTCCAGGTTTCCAACTAATGCCAACTGATGCATATCCTTTAACATCACTAACAGTAGTGCGTACATTCTTCTTATTTACTTTAAATATTACTGTTTTTCCACTAACCGGATTTCCTTTTTCATCAACAATACGGACAGTGAATTTTGCACCGGCTCCATAATAGACACTCATGTCTTTATTATTGACAATGGAATAAGTGTGTTGTGGGGCAACATTGAACTTCATCGGTTCGTAATCAGCAATATATTTGTTATTATAATTGTTGATGTCACCAACTGTAATGGTGTATTCACCTGCTGCTAAGTTCTCCCAGGCATATATGTAATTGTAGGTGCTGCTGTAGGTGAATGTTTTGATTAATTCGTTGTTGTTGAATAATGTTACATTATATTGTCCTATGTTAGTACCATCATCAAAAGTAATATTGACAGTTGCACTACTTCCAGCATCACAATCAGGAATTTGACTGATAGTTACAATAGTTTCCAAAGTAGAATCAGATAAAACTAAATTTGTAGTATTATAAATATTTCTATAATTTTTTGCTTTATTGTTTTTGAAAGTTGAATTGTAAATATTGCCTTCAGTACCTCTCCAGTAGATTGCTCCACCGTTAGATTGTGCGATGTTGTCGTCGAATGTACAATTGTTTACAGTTCCATTTGCACCTTCCCAGTGTATTGCTCCACCATCCTCTTGTGCTGTGTTGTTGTTGAAGTTACAGTTAGTTACTTCCCCATTTGCTCCTCCTTCCCAGTAGATTGCTCCACCATAGTTGGATGTGTTGTTGTTGAAGTTACAGTTAGTTATTTTTCTATTGTTTCCTATTCCACTGATTGCTCCTCCATGCAGTTTTGCTTTGTTGTTGTTGAAGGTACAGTTGTTTACAGTTCCATTTGCTCCGTTCAAGTAGATTGCTCCACCTTCATATTCTGCTGTGTTGTTGTTGAAGTTACATTTGTTTATGATTCCATTAGCACCTCCATACCAGTAGATTGCTCCACCACCAGAACCAAAGGTGTCATTATTTGCTTTGTTGTTGTTGAAGTTACATTTGTTTATGGTTCCATTTGCACCTCCCCAGTGGATTGCTCCACCATCTTCGTTTGCTTTGTTGTTGTTGAAGTTACATTGAATTATGGTTCCATTTCCTCCTTCCCAGCGGATTGCTCCACCATATTTTGCTGCGTTTTGGGTGAAGTTACAGTTGGTTACTTCTCCATTTGCTCCCTGCCAGTAGATTGCTCCACCATTATCAGAAGACTTAGCATTTATGAATTTTATGTTTTTTAATATAACTCCATTTCCAGTTATCTTGAATATCATGGATTGTCCTTGGGCATCCAGTGTTGCATCATTTGTTCCAATGATTGTTAAATTATTTTTATCAATTACTATTTCGTTTCCATCTCCTTTATATATTCCACTTAATTCTATTGTACCGCCACTTGCTTCGTGTTCTATTGCATCTCGAATATCTGCAAAAGTACCTCCACCAACAGGTTCTTTTAATGTGGTATTTTCATTATTACTTTTTAATATTTCGTTTATGTTGGAATCATCACTTTCTGTTGAAATAACATCAGTGCCAATATCATTATTATTTTCTATTTCATCAATATTTTGACTTATTGTGGTAGTATTGTCATTAAAAGCACTTACACTACCTATTAAAATAAATAGTATCAAAAATGCTGTTAAAGCCATTAAAAACTTATTTTTCGTCTTAATAAGAATCACCTCATTATAATTTTTAATTAAAATTAATTTGTATTATTGAGTTCAGTTAAATCCCAATATTGTGACATAATTTTAATATTAATAGAATCAGTCACTACCAATTCCATAATGTAAAATTTTTATTCAACAAATATTTATAATTTATTAAATAATTAGTAGGTTAAATTGTATATTTTTGTATAACCTCATTATATTATTATAAAATAACCGATATGATTAATTTAAATCTCATAGGATTTGTAGCATCAAAATATAGAAAACTAATTATTGAGGTCCTGCCTGAACGGTGCAAGTTATTAAGAAAATAGGTCTGTGATAATATAACAATGAAACACTTAAAAAGTATGGTTATGTAATGGCTCCAACATACAGAGTTAATAATAAAGGCACCTGAAAGTAGGAAAAAATATTGTTTTATTAATTAAAAAAAAACTTCTTAAAATGGATTTTGCCCGTATACTATACAATATATTTAGTACTTTTAACTCTTATAGTATAATATTATCAGTTCATATAATCATATGTCGAATCAGATACAACATGCATAATACTTGATGTTAATATCAATTAAAACAAAAGTAAATTCACAAGTATAATTTTAATGAAGTGTTCCCAACATTAACGGCAAGGGCATTAAAAATCAATATCTATTTCAACTATGCTACATCAACTTCTTTTCAAAAGTAAGTTTTCATTAAGAAATGGTCGTCGTTAATGCTAATTCTAATTTGGCTTTAGCTATTGGAACCGTTAATGTTTGAAAGTGAATGATTAATTATGATGGAGGTATTTAAACAAATTGTATTTTGAATCTTTCTCTATCAAAAATTCAAAAAGGCAATGTCAATATTTAATGAATTCTTTGTTTTAGATATGCATTGCCAAAATAAGCTGCAAACATTCCGGAAATTACTAATAAAAATATCTGATTGCCAATGTAAATATCAAACCAATTTCCTTTCATATAACCCATAAACATAAAGATAATTGGGGATTGCAATAAAGCAGTTAATACAGCAACAATTAAACCCATAACTATTGCATCAATTGTATCCATATAAGTAGCAAGTATGGCAACGGAAATTAAAACTGCCAATGGAAATGCCAGTACAGTTAATCCGGGGTTTGCGTTAAGACTATACTGGTAAATTGTAAACTGTGTAGCATAATAGAGTAGCAAACCTAAAGCTAATGAACAAATTGACCCCATTAGTGTAAATTTAATAATATCTACTAAATTAAATTCATTTTTGTTAATATTCATTTTTTCACCAACATTAAATTCATTTAATACATTAAATATTATAATCAATAATATTTATATATAATCGTTTTTCAGATTGAAACGTATGTTTTACAAAATATCAACATCTCCCAACGGCAATTCAGTACCCTTTTGAGAAACATCAATGACCCCGATACTTATCAGGGTTCTTTAACTTCAGGCAAACGTGATCTAGTTGATTTATTCCAAAAAGAATTGGTAAATAAAAAGAAAATTAAGAATACATATTGGCAATATTTAGTCCATAAAATGGACTGTTTTAGACTAACTTATTTAATTGAATAGCGGATTAATTAAATTCAACATAATTACAATCTTTCTTGAATTATGGATCCTATTTTCAATTAAATTATAGTTAATGTTACGGACCATTTAATATTTTCTATGGACTTCTCTGAAAATCCAATTATGAGCATAATCTATTTTTACAAAATAAGATTATATAAATGATTTTGCCCGTATACTATACAAAATATTTACTACTTTTCGCTCTTACACAATTAATATGATATAATAATATTTAAACACACTACACCATATACAAAAA
>CADAAJ010000109.1 GCA_902785855.1 uncultured Methanobrevibacter sp.
CAATCCCCAATCCCCAATCCCCAATCCCCATATATCTTTATTTAAATTTTAAAATAATTATTTTTTATTAATTAATAATAAAATAATTATATTTAATTTATTTATTTAATAAAAAAATATAAAAAATAAATAATTTTTTTTTATTAAACTTAGTTTTTCAATAATTATTTAATAAAATCAAGCATAAATTAATCTATTTAATCTTTATGAATAAAATATGTTTAATTTATTTATTTTTTGACTCTACTAGAACTTGAGTTCAATCCTCTGACACCACTGTTCATCTTCATTTGTCCTCTGCTCATGTAACCAAGACCAACAGTCTTTTTGTAAGTATCTGGAGTTTTAACATGTTCTTCTCCAACAGTGCTTGGTTCAGTGACATCAATTGGAAGTAATTTAATAATGAATCCCCAAACTAAAGTAAAAGCAGAAATTAAAAGGCACATTGAGTGTTGTTTAAGACTTAAAGGATGAGTTCTGACTGCTCTTCCACCGAAAGTAACTAAAATAATTTGTCCTACAATAATGATACTTTGGATTAAAATATATAACCAATTTCCCATAATACCAGTGAAAACATTTAATTCATCTTTTTGTAATTTTCTGGCATTGATTGAGTTGAATACTTGCATGAATACGAAAATGTTGAAGAAGATTGTGAAGTGATAACCATTAACATTGTTCCACATGAAATGTTCTAAGTTTCTATCAGATGGGACACCGAAAATGAAGTCACCATAGAAAATGATAACAGTTAAAGTGGTAATTTGGAAGATAGCTTGTGAAACAATATTTAATTTCATCATGGGAGTTAAAATTGAGGCATCTCTTGAATATGGTTTTCTGTCTAAAAGTGAGTCATTAGGATCTTCAGTAGCAAGAGCTAAGGAAGCGAAAGAGTCCATAATAAGGTTAACCCATAACATTTGGATGGCATTTAATGGTGAATCTTTTAAGATAATACCACCAAGGAAGGTCATGAATACAGCAACAATGTTGGTAGTAAGTTGGAATTGAACGAATTTTCTGATACAGTCATAGACATTTCTACCATATTTACAAGCAGTAACAATTGAGCTGAATGAATCATCAAGTAAGACAACATCTGCAGCATCTTTGGCAATATCAGTTCCTCTGATACCCATAGCGAAACCGACATGAGCTTGTCTTAAAGCTGGGGCATCATTAGTACCATCTCCAGTGACAGCAACGATATTTCCTAATTCTTTAAGACCGAAGACTAAAATGAATTTATCTTCTGGTGAGGCTCTTGCAATGATTCTTAATTCTTTAACAGTGTGTTTGAAGGCTTCTCTGTTATTTAAGAAGATTTCTAATTCTCCATTATCTCCTTGTTTTTTAGTAATACCTCCACAGATAACTCTGAAAATTTCTCCTTCTAAAGCCATTGGGTTTTCTCCATTTTGAAGACCTCTTTTAGCTTCTTCTCCATTCTTTTGAACTTGTTCTCTGTAGTATTGAGCAAGTCTTTTGCATTCTGATACTTCGCTTTGTTGAATGATTCCAACATCTTTTGAAATGGCAATAGCAGTATTAATGTTATCACCAGTAACCATTCTAACAGTAATACCAGCATGATGGCATTTTCTAATAGCTTCTGGGACATCTTTTCTATATCCATCTCTGATACCAACCATGAAAGCGAAGCATAATCCTTTGGCTAATTGTTGGAACATACCAAGATCATCATCTGGATGTTCTTCTTTAGCATTGTTGATTTCTTCTTCAGTTAATTTTTTATAACCAAATAATAAAGTTCTCATTGAGTCTTGAGCATAGTTTTCTTGAGCATTGAATAATTCGTCTTTATGTTGTTCAAATTCTTCTTCTTCTCCTCCTTTAACTCTGAATTTAGTTAAGAATTCTCCAACTCTTTCTGGAGCACCTTTAGCATATAAGATAAATTCATCATTTTCTTTATAAATGTTCATCATATATTTATAATCAGATTTGAATGGTAAAACATAGATACCTTTTCTATCTCCTTCTAATGAGTATTGTCCTTCATTTAAATAAGTATATAAAGCTTTTTCAGTCATATCACCATTAAGAACTTTTTCTCCTTTGTCATTAACTGTTTCAACACAAGTAATATTTTTGAAAATGCATCTCCATACTAAATCTCTTAAGTTTTCGTCATTTATTTTATTATTATCGAGTCTGATATCTTGACCTTCAATGAAAAAGGCTGAAACTTTCATAACACCTTCAGTTAAAGTACCAGTTTTATCTGTGCATACATTGTTGACATTACCCATAGCTTCGGATTTATCTAAATGTTTAACTAAGTTGTGTTCTCTTTTCATTTTATCAACAGAGTAAGCAAGAGCAATAGTGACAGCCATAGGTAATCCTTCAGGAATAGCAACAACAATAACAGTAACAGCAATAATGAAAGCATTAACAATAACATCTACAGTGTGAGAAGTAAAGATAGAAATTCCAGAAGTTAAATTGATAATTGTTTCTTTAAGGAATAAGACACAACCAATTAAAATAGCCATTAAATATCCTAAGTCACCAATAAGATTTGATAATTCATTTAATTGTTTTTTAAGTGGGGTTAAATTAGCATCATCTCCATCATCATCATCATCATCACTTTTTCCACCGCTGGAATTAAGTAAAGCTTTATTGGCACCTTCAAAGGTTTTATCTCCTACAGCAGCAACAATCATATTTCCATATCCATCTACAACTTGAGATCCAGAGAATACGAAGGGGCAAGTATATTTTTGTCCTTTTTGTTCAAATCCATTGACTTTCCACATAACATCAGATTCTCCGGTAACTGGAGATTCGTCCATACCAGCTTTGGCATCTCCGAAAACAAATCCGTCGACGTTGATTATATCTCCAATCCTCAGTTTTAATATATCTCCTACAAGAACGTCTTCAATTGAAATTTCTTTTTCTCTTCCATCACGAATAACTAGTACTTTTTTAAGTTTAGTTTCTCTGCTTAATTTTAAAAATTGTTCAGTTTCTTGGTAATTCATGTATGAACTAATTGAGACAACTAAGAATACTGCAAAGAAAATTGCTGTTCCTTCTATCCAACCAGTTTTGATACCATCTTTAAGAACACCAATAATAAGGGATACAATTGAGGCAGCTAATAAAACTCTTAAAGTTGGATCTTCAAAACATTCAATAATATGGGCTAAGATTGAATTTTCTTTTTCTGGTGGTAAATGATTGTTACCCCATTTTTCTTCTCTCCATTTTAAATCGGCAGCATTTGATGAGCTTAAACCTGTATTCATATCAGTTCTGAAATATTTAGCCATATCTTCAACAGATCTGCAATTATCTTTGAAGTATTTTTCTGAAGCATGAGCACTGGTGTTATATTCATTGTTGAAAATTTTGCTCATATCTAAGTTATCTGATCGAGTATTGTCATCTCCATCTTTTTCTAAAAGTTTTTCATTAAGATCACTTTCTATCATATTTTTAATTATAAATAATTTATGAATCGTAAATTAATATCGTGTTTAATTATTATTTATTATTTTTATTTTTTTATCAGATATTGAAAAAAAATATTAATAATTTGTTTGGTTTAAAAAAATTAATTTCATTTAAATTATTAATTTTTAAAGTAATATTATTACTAGGAATATTTTTATTTGATTTAGTTAATATTTTTGTTCAAAATAAAATTTTAAATCGTTTTTGAGTGTTTTTGATATATTTTAATTTTATTAAATGATATATTAGATAAATATTTAATTATATAAATTATATTTTTAATGAATCATAAAAATGAATTTATTATTCATTTGTTATTTTATTAATTATTATTTTTTGA
>CADAAJ010000110.1 GCA_902785855.1 uncultured Methanobrevibacter sp.
TACAGTGTAAGGCTTATTTGCAATAGTGACTGTGTATTCGCCGTCAACATCACTGGAGACAGTAGCAACCGCTTGTTTTGGATAAGTAACATCATCCACAACCACACTAGCAGTAATAGTACCATTAACAACATTGAAAGTTGTTGAATTTGATGCATAATTATATTTTTCTGTTTCGTTGAATGTTACATTGGCTTCGTAACCTTCACCAACAGGCAAAGTAATTCCAGTTACAGTTTTTGAAGTTTCTCCTTCATTGAAGGTTACACTGTAAGGTCTGCCGTTGATGTATACTTCATAAGTTCCAGGAGCACTTGCATTTATAATTGCAACAGGTGCTGCAGGATAAGTAACATTCTCAATATAAATCAATACGTTTACATCGATTTTATTGACTTCAACAGCAACAATATCGCTTTCACTTGGAGCATAATTTCCACTGCCCAAATAGCGTGCAGTTAAATTATGAGTGCCTACTGTATCTGGTGTGTATATGAAACTTCCACCAGCAGTGACAGTTGTAATCAATGTTTCACCATCATAAATTTCAACATCACCTACAGTGAGGTTTGTATCGCCATGTTTGACGATTGCAGTTATATTAACACTATCTCCAATGTATATGCTTGAATCATTAACATCTAATGTTGTATTGGTTTTGTAAGAATTTATTGTAAATGTCTGACTATTGGTAATCCCGCTATAATAAGTATCTTCTACATGGTATGCAACAGCCCTATAAACTCCAGCATCAAGATCATCAAAGTTGAAGGATATTCCACCATAGATATTGCTTTTAGCAGTGTAAGTTTTTACAACTTGATTTTCGCTGTTGTAAATATCTATTACAATATCAATTCCAGCTTCTCTAGTGTCTTGATATATTGAAGTTGAACTTGGGGTTGTTCCAGGAGTAATCGGAGTACTTCCAGTATTCATATTGCCTTCTGCACCATAATAATCAACATTAGTTAATTCAATAGTGCCAGCATTATAAATGGCATTAGCAATATTATCACGACCTGTCAGATTAGTAGTGACAGTGACATTATTATCATTAACAACCACATTAACTGTTAAAGCTTGAGAATTTGCTTTATTGTTAAACATTTCTGAATTTGAGACTGTTAATTCACCGCCATTATAAATTGCAGAACCATAATTTGCAGAGTTGCCGTTAAATGTAGATCCTGTAACATGGTTATCATTACCAGTCAGGTATACAGCACCACCAAAATGGCTAGCTTGGTTGTCATTAAATTCACAATCAATTACTGACACACCATCGCCGTAAACATCAATAGCACCTCCACCATCATGATTGCCAGTACCAGTTGCATTATTATTACTGAAAGTACAATTTACAGCCTGACCAGAAGCATTTCTCCATAATACTGCACCACCATACGGAGCAGAATTATCTTCAAAAGTACAGTTTTCAATATTTAAATCTGAACCGATCCAGTAACAAAGTGCAGCTCCTGCCGCAGTAGCGTTATTTCCACTGAAATAACAATTTACCACATCACAATGTGCAAATCGGTCCACATTGAAAGCACCATATTCCGCTCTGTTATCTATGAATTTACAATTCTCTACCCTCAATCCTTCATGATTGAGTGAATAAATAGCTGAACCATAATTATATTGATATCTAGCATCTCTTTGATTTCCATGTGTGAATGTGATACCGGATATGACAACATTATCAGACAAGACTGTGAAAATTCTGTGTTGATAATTAGCATCTAGAATAACTTCTTCATTATTATATGCTTGAATAGTTAATTCTTTATCGATTTCAACCATTATATTTCCATCATTTCCTAACCAACCATATGAAACTGCATCAGTATAAGTCCCACCTCTGATATAAATGGTATCTCCATTAGTTGCTCTACTAATAGCATATGATAATGTGCGGAAAGGATTATTTAATGTTCCGGCATTTCTATTATCATTACCATTAAGAGAAACATAATAAGTATTTCCAGCTCTTAGAATATCTTCATCAGATGCGCCTAAAAGGCCATTTGAAGCTTTGGCATTAACTGCACCATCACCACCATCTGAGGTGACAACTACATCTTCATCCAATTCATCAGCCAGCTGGGCATCAGAAATTGCATCATCCAGAGGATTGGAACTATCATCAATCTCATTGACCTGATTGGAACTAGGACTTACATCATCAACTACCTTTAACTCATTGATTTGTGTCACATTAATTGAATCATCAGCAACATCAGAACTGTCATCGACTTCCATAGCCGAAGCAGAGCCTATTATCATAAATAATAGGAAAAGTACTGAAATAAATGTTATAACCTTTGCGTTTTCCTTGATATTTTCACCTCCTTTTAAATCGATTAAAAAAACTGTTATCATTTTTCATGAAAAAAATGATTAACATATTATATATATATAGTTATATAATAAATATAATTTACTAATTGTAATAATAATATGAACATCACGAAAAAATAGATTTAATTAGTATTGGTTTTAAATCAAATAATTTTGATTTGAATAAATTTTAATAAAAAACAAAAATTCTATACCACATAAAAAATTGCCATATATTGTGAATTAAAAAATGGATTTTTAAAGAAAAAGCTGCTGAAAAATAAGGAATGTTTTAAAAAAATATGGGATTACCTCTTTTTAAATCGGGCAATCCTATTGTTTCTAGGTTTTAAAAATGGAGACACTAGTGTTAGGAATAATGGAGAGTATCTTTTCATACCTTCAGTCAAATTCATATCCTCTATCAACTTATAATCTGGAATAGAAGATTCAAAATCCCTGCTTTCTTTGACTCCCCATTTAAATACGGCACCAGTGGACCTGACAGTATCATGCACCTTTTGATTTTTAACCATCCATTCAGCCATCAATTCAAGAACCAGTTCGACGTTGCCAAATTCCTCAGAAATTTTTGAAAACAATTGAGAAACATCATCTTTTTCAAGATACATCAATACTCCCTCGGCTATAACCAAAAGGTTTTCCTTGTTTGCAACACGCTCCATCCAGGAATAATCAAATACTGAAACTGGAATATTCACAATACGGTCGTTTTTCTCGATAAGCTTATTTCTCAGCTCCATCACTTCAGGAAGATCTATATTATACCATACAAGTCGACCGTTGTCAACTCTTGAAAATCGATCATCAAGGCCGCATCCAATATTTACAACAGAACAGTCAGGATTCTTTTGGATAAAATCCCTTGCAAAGTCATCAATAATCACAGTTCTCGCGCAGCATCCCCAGAAGTTCATCTTGTTTGTTGAATCCTTGAATTTCTTTTTAAAATCATAATCCAAACTGCCCATCACCTTGACGGCAGTTTCATCTATGAATTGCGGATTCTTTCTTTCGGCTTCCAAAGCTCTTGAGTATAATGGAACGAGCATGGTTTCAGTTACTCCACTTAAATCTACTTTTTCTTTCATGTTTTCACCAATGTGTTTACAATAATTCTTTGCTTTTAAAAAAATTCTAAAATTTATGCATGCCTAAATATCTTTCTTATAGTATTTAAATCTTGTTCTGATATGTTCAAATTCGTCAAATTTTATTTTAATATTTTACAAAAAGACAAAAAATATAAATCAACATCAAAATTTTCATCAGAAAAGTAAAAATTTAAGTATGCCTAAATTTTATAATTATAAACATGAAAGAAAATGAACTTCCATACTATGGGGTCGGACCATACTACTGCGGTTCAAT
>CADAAJ010000111.1 GCA_902785855.1 uncultured Methanobrevibacter sp.
AATTCTGGTAGGGATGTTTGGGAGATAAATTATGAAGAATAAAAGAAATATTTTAATTATATTATTGTCAATGATATTAATCTGTTGTGTAGGAACTGTTTGTGCAGTAGACTCAAATAATACTATACACATGACATCGGATATAGATTCAAATGAAGAATATATATCAGTCAGTAATAATGAACAAGTAGATAATGTGGATGAATCTGTATTATCTACTCCAAGTAAAAATAATAATTGGACTGTAAATGTTGATAAATTATCAGAGGATTCTAATAATAATGATGAATCAATTGAAAATCATCCAAGCAAATCTTTCACTGATTTAAATAAAAAAATCAATGATTTAAATAAATCAGAGATTATATTAGAAGATGATTATGTTTATCAGGAAGAATATGATAGTAATTTTAGTGATGGTATTGTTATTAATCGTAGTATGACTATTGATGGTCAAGGACATATGTTATATTTTAATAGACATCCTTGTATGTTCCATATAAATGGATGTGTTGTTACATTAAAAAATATTATAATATATAATGCTTATAAAGATGGGCCTGTGAACGTTTGGAATGGATCAGTTTCATTTGATAATATAACATTTATTCCTGAAAATAGTTTTTTATCTTTGAATATTATTGTTAATGACATGTATGAGGTTTATAGTCAGGATAGTGTTATTAATATTGAATTTGAAACAAGTATTGCTAATGCAGATTTTTGGGTTGAAATTCCCGGTTTACTGGAAAAAACTCATCTAACATCAAATGATGAACGAAAAGCAATGTTAGCCATATCTAATATTACAAAATCGGGATTTTATTCTATATGGTGTGATTTTATTGAAGTAAAAAATACTGGAGGTTATTATATGCCAGATACTACAATTATGGAAATTAATCCTTCAGGTAGTTTTGAGAGCATTTTTGCAGTTAGAAAAGAAATTATGATAATATATAGGGAAAATCCAAAAATCAATAATTCTTTCCATGACCTTCAAATGTTGATAAATAATTGTACTAATGGTGAAATTATTTTAGAAAAAGATTATGTTTATAATAATGGTACTGATTTTTATTTAACAAGTCACGAAGGAAGAAATATGTATATTTTTGGTGATTCAAATCAAGGAATATTTATTAATAAATCAATTGTTATTAATGGTAATGGTCATATTATTGATGCACAAAATATGACACGTATTTTTAATATAAATGCTAGTAATGTTATAATTAAAAACATTACTTTTATTAATGGACATTCTATTAAATGGCCTTCAGATTTTGTAGAGTTTTTTGTGACTGGTTATACTCCATATAATGCTATAGTTTATAATTTAGGTGATTTTTATGATGCTACTCTAATGGGACTTTGTGAAATTCCATCTTATTATGGTGGTGCTATTTATTGTATCGGCAATAATTTGAAAATTATCAATTGTTCATTTATTAATAATATTGCAGATTATGGGGGAGCTATTTGTATAGAAGGTACTAATTCATATTTAAGTAATTTGTCTTTTATTAATAATATTGCTAATGAAGGTGGAGCTATTTATATCAGTGGAAAAAACACAACTATTTTGCAATCACAATTTGATTTTAATCAAGGATTGTATGCTGGAAGCTCTATTTCTAATCATGGTGATATTAATATTCAAGATTGTAATTTTACTAATGGCAATGGTAAAAGTGTTGTATTTTATAATGGTAATTGGCAATTAGATACTATGAATTCAACCTATTTTAATTCATTTGTTAAATTTCCATATATACTAGATTTTAAATACAATTTAACCCATATTTATGACAACTATTATAATTTAAATATTCTCTTTGGAATTATACCATTTAACATTCCTAATTGCGGATTTTTTGAGGATCGTTATGGATATTCTGTAAATAAAAAGTTTTGCTTAAATATTGATGGTGAGGTTTATAATTTACAAACAAATGGAAAATCACAAGCGGAGATTAATTTAAAATTATCTAATGGTAATCATAGTATTGAAGTTTATAATCCTCTTACAAAATTAAATATTATAAAATCATTTAATATAACTAATACTAATAATGAAACTGAGGTTATTAATCCTGTTGACACATTTAGAAAATTATCACCTATTATTGTTGCTAAGAATAAAGTTTTCAATAAAATATTGAAGACTAAATTTTATCCTGTTGTTTTAAAAAGTAATGATGGTAAAGTATTGAAAAATATTTGGGTTACTTTGAAGATTAAGGGTAAGTTATTTAAGGCAAAAACTAATAGTAAAGGTAAAGCAACTTTCAAAATTACTAAATTAACCAAAAAAGGCAAATATAAAGCAACTATTGCTTACAAAGGTAACAACTGCTACAATAAAGTTAGTAAAAAAGTTAAATTAGTACTTAAGTAGGTGCAATATTTATTGCATCTATTTTTTTGTATATTTTTATTCTATTTTTTTTAAACAGTCCATAAATTTTTCATGTCATTTTACTACTATGATTCAAGTAGGCAACTATTTATATTATAACGGGTCATATATCCTAATTGTCTAATGAATGTTTTAACAATAATATTTGCTTTATATCATTGTTATATGTATATAAAACATTTAATGGCTGAAAATTGTTCACTATAATGGGGGGGACAAATGTATGAAAATTAAAGAATTAATGGTAATCTTAATATTAACTATATTTTTATTCAGTATTGCAAGCGTAACAGCGACCAATACAACAGATGTAATAACGAGTGTAGATGATTCAACACAAAAAAATGAAGAACTAATTAGTAAAGAAAATGAAGAAATAATAAAAGATGGAACAACTGGAACATTTGCTGAATTAAAATCAGATATTGGAAATACAAATGCTGGTTCAACATTAAAATTAGAAAAAAATTACACATGCGAAGATGGTTTTAGCACTGAGGGAATTTCTATTTCCAAACAGATTACTATTGATGGGCAAGGACATACAATAGATGCACAAGGAAAATCAAGAATATTCATTGTTGATGCAGATAATGTTGTCTTAAAAAATATAATTTTCAAAAACGGTAAAAAAACAGATTTTGGTGGTGCTATTTTCTGGCATAATGGTGCTGCGGGTAGTGTTTCTGGTTGTACTTTTACTAATAACTTTGCTGATTTTGGTGGTGCTATTTTCTGGAATGGTGCTGTGGGTAGCGTTTCAGGTTGTACCTTTGTAGGTAATTCTGCAAATCGGGGTGGTGCTATTTGCTGGACTGGTACTGCTGGTAGTGCTGACACTTGTATTTTCAAAACAAGTTCTGATACAACTAATTATACACGTATTTTATCACCTACATTGAATGTTGATAATTTCACATCTTTTTATGGCTCTGGTGATAAAATTACTTTTAACTTAACAACAAACAGCGGCATTCCTGTAACTGATGGGAATATTTCTATAAGTGTATACTTTAAAAATGGTACTTGGTTTGACAATTATAGTTGTTTAAGCGGCGAAGGATGGATCCCAGATTTACCAGTTGGTTATTATTATGCTATTTTTAATACGGAATATGCTGGATTCCAACCAATCAACAGAACAATATCAGTTACTCCTCCTGAACATACATTTTGGTTTTTGAATTATACAATCAATGGTAGTGACAATCCATTGATTGAGTTATCTAATGATTTTTATTTTGATCCTGCTTATGATGCTGATTTTGTAGAGGGT
>CADAAJ010000112.1 GCA_902785855.1 uncultured Methanobrevibacter sp.
TGCGAAAGTACATCAATTAAAAACCAATTAAAACTCGATGTGACAATATTTTAAAAAAAAATCAAAAAGTCAGCCAGAATTTAATTTTGGCGGACACCCATGAATAGAAAAAAAACTGATTTGATTTAAAAAAAATATAATACTTATGGATTTTTAACCAACCAATCCAAATAATCAACAGAACCAGCTGGATAATTTCCACCGTTTAAAATAATATCATTGACTAAATTAACGGCTTTCTCAATGCTTAAATCACTTACATCAACTTCATAGACTTTATCAGTGTATTTATCATATGCTTCAGCAGAGCACACTCCAAGAGCTTCTGCTTCAAGGTTTTCTCTGATTTTAGAATCTGAATAATTACGTTTCATAAGTCTTTTTTCAAGTATTTCAGGTCTTACTCTTAAAACAATTACCTTATCTGCACCGTCACAGAGATGAGATACATGACCTTCAAAAATTAGAGTTTCATTGGAATTTTGTATTAAGTGATATATATGCTCACTTAATTTGTCAATGTCAATGATTTGATATCCTTTATCCTCATCAACACCTAAGATAAAATCATGACTTCTTGCCAAATCATTAATTTTAATTAAGCGTCCATTTAATTTAGAGGCAATTGTTGTTTTACCAGTACAGGGAGTACCGGTTATAAAAATAGCAGTCATAGTTATTTCTTTAAAATTATTCTTAAAACATCTTCATCTTCAAGTACATGATCAGGTCCTACTTTCTGACCAGGGAATTTTACAGATTTTCCCCATACTTTTGCATGTCTGAAATTTTTTACAAATTCACGGTGAAGTTTACCGCAAGCATCAATAACAGTTGAACCTTTTTTAATAACTAAAGGATCTTCCATATCTGCTTTTCTACCCTGTGGTTTTAAATAAACACGAACCAAATCCAAATTATCAAATATCATATCTTTTAACTCATCAATATTTGTGTTTTTATCAGCAGAAATCGGAACAAACTCAGGAATATAATTCTTTAACTCTTCAAGATAAGCATCATCCACCAAATCAACTTTGTTTAAAAGAATTAACATTGGAACATATGATTTATTTCTGTCTAAAACATCAATAAACTGATCCATACTGACATCATCTCTAAATAACACATCAGCATTAATATATCCATATTCATTTAAAATAGATCTGATAGTTTTCTCATCAAGCTGAGTTAATGTACAGGTTGAAGATACTTTAACACCACCAAGTTTTTTCCTTTTAACAGTAACATCAGGTGGCTGTTCATTTGGCCTAATACCAATAGCTCTAAGTTCACGTATAATAACATCCAAATGCTGTGGATTTAATGTATCAAGAACAATTAAAATTAAATCAGCAGTTCTTGCAACAGATAAAATCTCTTTACCTCTACCTTTACCACTGCTTGCACCAGTAATAATACCTGGAATATCAAATACCTGAATTTTAGCATTTTTATGTTCCATTACACCAGGAACAATATCTAAAGTTGTAAACTGATAAGCCCCAACTTTACTTTCAGCATTGGTAATATTGTTTAAAAGAGTTGATTTACCAACAGAAGGAAAACCTACTAAAACAACAGTAGCGTCCCCTGATTTTTTAACGTGAAATCCTTGTCCTTTAGACCCACCACTACTTCTCTGAAGAGATTCTTCTTTAAGTTTAGATAATTTTGCTTTAAGTTTACCAATATGGTGTGAAGTTGCTTTATTATAAGGGGTTTTTTGAATTTCTTCTTCAATACTTTTTATTTTATCTTCAATTCCCAATTAAATCACCATATTATTAATAAAAAAAAGAAATAGGATAAATTAAATTTATCCTATACACCAGTGGAGTTGGTTGAATTACCTGAAGCGGTATTTCCACCGGCTTTTGTGTTTTCAAAGTTTACTTTAAATAACATTACACCATTTTCCATATGGACGTTTTGGAAAATGTTTTGACCTGCTCCACCCATCAGATATAACTTGGTAAACATAGAGTCTGTCAAGTTATTACTCATAAGAATTGGAGAGTAAACATTATCTTGTCCCATTAAGAACAGTGTAAAGTTACCGTCAGAAGCATCTTTAACAGATTCATTCTCTTTTGCAATCATTCCATCTTCAATAACAACAATATTTGATGCTTTAAGTGGATTGATTGGAGTACCGTTAAGTTTTAACTCACTTCCATTATCAAGCATAGCTTCCATATGTGCTGTAGTGGTATTGTTTCCATTACCTCTCTCAATTACAGCATTATATGTAACACCTTGCTCTTTAAGAATTGGTAACTTATCAGAATGACCTGGTTCAACTTTAAGTTGAGTACTGTTACCGTTAGGTATAAAGTAATTCAAGTTAGTTGAATTCTGCTTATCGAAGTCCCATAAACCGAAGTAACTCCACCAACCTGCTTTTTGAAGCATATCTGAAGATGCAACAAATATTACAGGTCTTGGATTTTCAGGATGTGTATATAAAATAACTTCTTTAGCATCTTTGTCATTCAAATGATATGTATTTTTTAAGACATTTTGAGCATCATCAGGTGTTCTAGGTAAAATATCAATTAATATATCAGTAGCTTTACCGGTACTTCCAGTAACGTTAACTAATTTATCAACTGCCTTATCCCCAGTTGTATCAAGCATTCTAAATATACCTGCCGAAAGCTCTAAATCACTTGTTGTCATCGCCTGACCCAGCCAGAAAGCACGTTCCCCTGACTGAGAACCTCCGTCGAAAGTTGCTTGTCTGTCAGAAGCAATCTCGAAGAGGTAACCGAAGTCCCACCAGGATGTAATTACAGTATTTTCAGGTTGAGTTTGATCAATCCAAGTCATTGCATTCCACATTGCATCGCTGGTACCTGGAACAACATTAGTAGAAGTCTGATAAGCACCACAAACACTAGGCACAATAAGTGCAAATACAAGTGCAATGATTAAAACATATTTTTTAGGAGGTACTTTAGAAGCTGAACCTGATTTAAGAGCATAAACAGATATTAAACCAGCAACTAAAATCACAGCAAATGCTAAAATACCATAAATTTGACTTAAAGTAGCTACAGGAACACCTACTAAAAATGCACATAAGAATATTGAAACCATCAATACTTTATCATTGTTCATGGAATTTTTAATATATTCAATTGCATACTGTACAAAAATACCTGCAAGTAAACCGAATGGTAATACAATAGTGGTAATGAACCTTGAACCACGACTTACCGCAAGTGCAGTAACAACTACCCATACAACAAACAATACAGTATAAAGTAAAGTTAAACGTTTATCACTTAAAATTTCACTGTCACGACCGAAACTTAAATCAGCCATTTTGAGTTTAAATTTACGACTGTCATCTAATTTTTTAGAAGCAGACAACCTTTTACCTTTCTGAGGTTTACCTTTAACTGTTGTTTCACTTTGAGTTTGAGTTCTAAGTTTTCTGTTTTTCCATGTTCTTGAAACTAAAACATAAAGTACAATTAAACCAGCGAAGAAAATAGCAATTCCACCAATACCATTTATTAAACCATTAGTATTAGCTAAAAATGCTGAATTCATACCAGCTCCAAGCATACTTGGCATTTGCATCTCTGCAACAGAAATAAGTACATT
>CADAAJ010000113.1 GCA_902785855.1 uncultured Methanobrevibacter sp.
CGGTACAAAAACTGAGTTAGACATAATATATAATTATGTTTTTAAATTAATTAAAATTTTTGACCAATTTCATATGCTTTTTTAAGGTCATCTTCTGCATTATCCACATCACCAATAGCTTTAACACCTGCAACTTCAAGTGTTTCAATATATTCAAGTTCAGTGTTGTTTATAAATGGCTGTGCTTCTGTAAGTTTAATATATGGCTGGTATATGTCTTTATCTGGAAATGCATGTGTAAATATCATGGCTGCTTTTCCGCTGAACTTTTTATCAGGATTATTGAATATTGAGTAGAATCTGTCAACTACTGTTTTTGCCTGTGCAGTCATTTGACCAAAGTATATTGGTGAGGCAAGTATTATACTTGCACCTTCTGCAAGTTGGTCGATAATTTCTGATCCGTCATCATCAAATCTGCAGTCTTTTCCTTTAGAGCATATTTCACAACCGCTACATGGATTAATATCCAAATCCTGGATGAAGTATTTTTTAACTTCATGACCACTATCTTCTGCTCCTTTAATCATTTCATCTAAAACACGATTTGTATTTCCTTTTTTTCTGGGACTTGCCTGAATTGCTAATATTTTCATATTTTACTCCTCCGTCCATGCTTTAACAGTATCTTTAACATCATAAACATTTCCACCAGGAACTGATAAGCCTTTTTTTATTTCAGCACATGAGCATAATTTTTTTAAATCTCTTTCACTGGAGCCAAAACCTGATCCTTCATGTGTTACAAATGCTTTTACGGTTTTACCAGTAAAGTCCAGTTTTTCAAGTTGTGTCCACATTGGCATTGGAAGTGTACCCCACCAGTTTGGAAATCCGATATATATTGTATCATATGATGAAATATCATCCAAGTATTGTTTTAATTCTGGTCTTTCATCATTTTGCTGTTCTTTTTTAGCAACATCAATGCATTCCATATAATCATCGGGATATTCGCTGAGTGCTTCTACTTTAAATAAATCTCCACCTGTAAATTCAGAGATATATTCTGCTATTACTTCGGTGTTTCCTTTTTTGATGTTTTTAAGTTCACCGCCGAAGTAATTTTCACCATTTCTTGAAAAATAAATAATTAAATCTGACATTTTAAACTCTCCAGTATAGTATAATTAAAAAAAAGATAATATTTAAATGTTGTGATTTACAACATTTATGAAAAAATTTAAGAAAAAATTAATCTTTAATTGAACGTGCTAATTCTGCACCTTTTTCGAAAGCCTCAGATAAAACATCTTCATCAGGTACAAATAAAACGTCCAATGTATCGCTAACATTAAATCCGGCAGATTCCAAATCACTTTGTAATTTGGCAATTGCTCCTCCACCCCATCCTTTGGATGAAAATATTAAAGCATCTTTTTCACTGCCTGTTCCTTTAAAGTTAACACAGTCCAACCAGTACATCATATTACCGATTCTTGGGAAAGGTTTATTCATCATAGTTGGAGCACCAATAGCAATTGCTTTTGAATCTAAAATGTCAGTAATTACATCGTCAGGTCCGTCTTCCTGCATGAAAAACATTTTAACTTCAACGCCTTCACTCATTATACCTTCAGCAATCTGATAAGCCAATTTTTCTGTTGAATGATGCATTGTATCATAAATTACAGTTATCTTATCTTTACAGACTCCTGAACCCCATTCACTATACTTTTCTATAATTGGAGCAGGGTCAGTCCAGATTTGACCATGACATGGAGCAATCATCTTAATATCATTAATAAGGCCAGTGTCATTTAATTCCTGAAGTCTCATTCCGAATGCATCATTTGAAAATAAAATTCCATCTTCAGCAAGTAAAGTAAACATACTGTCAGGCCAGTGAAGCATAGGTGCGGAAATGAATTTTAAAGTCCTGCCACCAATATCAAGTTCATCACCAGTTCCAACAACATTAATTTCCAAATCTGAAAAATTATGATATTGCTGTTGTAAATAATTAGCACAGTTCTGGGATGCATAAATTTCAGCATCAGGATTGTATTTAAGAATAGTTTCTTTTAAATAGGTTGAATGATCCATTTCTGAATGGTTTTGTACAAAAACATCAACTTTAAATTCACGACCTTCCTGGTCAAATGCATCTTTAACTCTTGCATCGAACTGTTCAAACATTCCCTGATAAACATTATCAATTAAAACAGTTTTATCCTCACCAAATACCAAATATGCATTATAAGTGGTACCTGGAATACCATATCCATGAAAAGTTCTACTATTCCAGTGAAGAACTCCTACCCAATATACACCATCAGTTATTTTAACAGCTTTTGCTTTCATAAATTTAAACCTCTAAATTAAGTTATATAAAATTTATATTAAATGTGATATATAAAATATTATATTTAAAGATTAAGAGGTAATAATTTTGAAAAGAATTGATTTACATATGCACAGTTTATTTAGTGATGGAGAATTACTACCCTCAGAACTTGCAAGAAGAGCTTTAAAATTAAATCATGAAGTAATAGCAATAACAGATCATGTCGACTGGTCAAATGTTGATGCAATCCCTGCAATTCAAGAAGCAATTGATGATATTAATGCAAACTGGGACATTACAGTTGTTTTAGGTGCTGAAGTAACACATGCACCAGTTGAATCCATTGACGGAATAGCTAAAAGAGCAAAAGAATTAGGTGCTGAAATAGTTGTTGTTCATGGAGAAACATTAAACGAACCAGTGACTCCCGGAACCAACAGAGCAGCAGTTGAATCTGAATATGTTGATATATTAGGCCATCCCGGATTAATAACAGTTGAAGAAGCTGAAATTGCACGTGAAAATGATGTTTATCTTGAAATATCAGCACGTAAAGGACATTGCCTTGGAAATGGCCATGTTGCAAATGTTGCACGTGAAGTTAAAAACAAATTAATTGTTGATACCGACACACATGCACCAGGTGATTTAATAACCTTTGATAAATCATACCAAATAGCTTTAGGTGCAGGTTTAACACACCAGGAAGCAATAAAAGCAATTGTTGATAATCCCCGTGAACTTTTAAAAAATAAAGGAATATTATGAAGGCCTCAAAATTACTGTCAATCATCCGAAAAGATATAAAAGATTATCCAATCGAATATTTAAAAAACAAAGTAACTGATGAGAGATATAAAGATCCTCTTACAAAAAAACTTGCAAAATATAACTCCTCAGTTTATGATGAAATCTATCAAAAAGACATTGAAGATGATTTTGAAATTAAAGATGATGTTATTAAAAATATCAGAAGAGATATCGGATATTATTTTGATATGTATGCCGGAGGAGATGATGAAAATAAAAAATTTACAGAAAATATTACCCTTTATCTGGTTTTAATTTCAAAAAAACCGATTCATCCATATAGTGAAAATAAAAAAGATGAAGTTTATTATTTTAACGGTTCTTATTACTGTAAAGGAAGAATTAAATTTATTAAAGATAAAAATTCCTTATGCAGATACTGTATTTGTAAAAATGTGGGTTTTCAGGCAATGTTTTAATCATTTAAAACTTTATATGTTAAAATCAAATCTTTTCCCAATTCATATGAATCAACCAAATCCAAACCAACTGCCTCATCCATTGTATTAAATCCATCACCGTCAAAAAATGTTTTTGAATTCACACCACCAACAACCATCGGTGCAACACAAATTCTTATCTCATCAATGAGTCCTGATTTTATCATGGAGAAATTAAGTGTTGAGCCACCTTCAAGCATTAATTTTTCAACACCTTCTTCATGTAAATAATTCATTAATGATTTTAAATCTACCTGTTTATCACCGCTCCAGAAAAAGTTGACATTACGTTTTTTTAAAACTTCATATCTGTCAGATACTAAAAAATCATATTTATATTCATTGGCGCCTGCAATAACTGTTTTTGCATCTTTATTGGTGATTCTTGCAGCAATAGGTGTTCTGCATTTACTGTCTACAACTACACGAATAGGATTATCCTTAGGTTTTGCATCAACTTTATGAACAGTTAATCTTGGATCATCTGCAAGTACAGTTCCAATTCCAACCATAATTGCATCACATTCCTTTCTAAGTTCATGAACTCTTTTAAGGTCATCTTCACCTGAAATATTTGAACTTCCGGAAGATGTAGCAATTTTACCATCTAATGTCATTGCAGCATTTAATATTACATAAGGCCTCATTTTTTTCACCTAAACATGATAAAACATTTCTTTAATATGTAAAAAGTTCATCAGAGTTTTGTTTTCAATCACACCAGGCATTGAAAGTGCAACAATAATTCCTAAAACTCCAAATACAATACCAATTGCCCAGATTATTTTAACAGCATCTTTTTCTGCAATTGGCCTTCTTAAAACAAGCCTGATTAATGATTTAAAACCCTGTTCTGGTCTTACAAGTTTACCTTCATCATTTAGCTCAGTTGGTTTAAACTGCTGGCGTTCCATTACACCTGCTGATATAAATTTCAAAGAAGCATCTATAATATTCGGCATCAGTACAATAAGAGCAATTAATTTAACACGTCCGATAAATGCAATACATACAATTGCAGCACCAATAATTAATGTACCTGTGTCTCCTGGAAAAATCTTTGCAGGATATCTGTTATAGTATAAAAATGCAATTAAAGCACCAAGCATACTCATAGAAATAATAGTTACATCATATTTTCCTAAAATAATACATGCAATTGTTAGAGAAGCCATGGAAATAACTCCCAAACCTGATTCAATACCGTTTAAACCGGCAAGCATGTTTGTTAAATTAGAACCGATTGATAATGCAATAGGAATAGTGATTAAATAAAGTAATCCTACATTAGGTGGAGCTGCCCAAATTAAAGGAAGACCTGCTAAGAAAAGTAAGAAAAATTTCTCTTTTGAAGATAAAACAAGTAAATCATCAGCAATTCCAATAAGACCTACAAGAATAATAACAAGTAAAACAACAATTAAAGGAAATGTTAAAATATTGTGCATGTATATTCCTGAAAACATTCCAATAATAAACCCGAATAAAATTCCAAATCCACCCATTTCAGCAACAACAGGTTTCCAGGATTTATGAATATCCTTTCCAACAATATCTGCATCTTCAAGTTTTTTAATAATTTTCGGCATAGTTAATCTGGTTACAAAAAAAGATAATAACCCACAGATTATCGCTATTGCATACAATGGAAGTTGTGGTAAAATTGTCATGATTAAATTTATGACATTCATTATTAAAAAAAGTAATTATTTAAAATTAAGACATTAAAATATC
>CADAAJ010000114.1 GCA_902785855.1 uncultured Methanobrevibacter sp.
GTAGATTTTTAAAAAACTGATAAATTTTTTTCTGGAAAAAAATTGATCTTTTTTTTAGGAATTTTTTTCACAAATTCTTAATTTGTGACACGTCCTCAAAAATAATAAAAAAAGAAAATATAAAAAAATTAAATAAATAAAAAAATAAAAAAAAGAAAAAATTAAATAAAATTTTATAATGCATCAAACATCTGATAAATTGGTTTTGACTATAACTTCTAACCACTGATTTAGAAAGATATCAAAGTAAAAAGGGAGTTATTCCTCCACATATACCTCTTCTACCTCTACATCTCCAGAATCTATGACACCAGAATCACTTACTGGCTTATCCTTATCGATTTTATCGCTAGAATCCTCAAAATGATCGCTATTATCGGATAATTCAATAGAATCAGGTACATCCTCAATGTTATCATAATCAAATTCTAAAGTTCCATTAGAATCCCAATTGTTACTTTCATCCAATTTAATGCCGTTTTCCTTGAGAACAGCAACAAAATCCTCATAAGTCATGTTACCGAAGAAAAATTGATTATACAAATAAATAAACAATCTGAATTTTTGTCTAGGCTCGAAATGAATGTCAGAAGGTTTTTGTTGATTTCTATTGTGTGAAAATGATTTCTTGTTCTTATTAGGAATAGCTTTCTTTGATTGGTATTTGCCAATACTTTTACCATTACCTAATAATTTACCCTTTTTCGGCAATTTGCCATTAGGTACCTTAGGAACTTTAGGTGCCTTAGATTCTTTAGGGATTACTTTTTCTCCAATCAATTTCCAAGACCATTTAAATACATGCACTTTATTCAATGTATTAGTAACAGTGAAAGAATAGTTTCCATTCTCTTCAATCTTGTAATGGTAATAGGTTATATTGACCTCATCAATAGAATAATTGATTAATTTGCCATTGTCATATTTAGGCAAATTCTTTAGTTCATATTTCCATCCATTATCCTTATTGAGAACAATAGAATTAACGATTTCACCATTTTGGAAAACATTAATAGTTACATCAGAAGGTCTTTTTCCATAGAAATCTCCTTTATCCTCCCAAACCTTTGAGACAGTAAGATTAATCAGTTCAAGTTTATTTGTAATTTTTATACTTGATGTAATTTTTTCTTCAGTGTCATCAAAGAATTTTGTTTCAGATGGCATTAATGGATTAATGCTAGTGGAAATGCTAGATACAAAAGGAGTATAAAAACGAACAGACTCTTTAATGGTGTAATTTGCTAAATGCACAACACCATTTGTATCCAATCTTTCACGTATATCAACATTGCTATCCTTATCCAGATTTAAGAAGGTATAAGTCCAATCATTTGCCTCTTCTAAAATTGCTCCTCCATAAATTAATCCATCGGAAACTAACTCAATTGATTTTCCTTTTTCTTTCAATTCATCATTGGTTAAACTTACTTTAATGTGTTTTACCTGATAAATTTCAGATTTGGAAATATCCAATGATCCAGGATAAGTTGAGTCAACGAATTCATAATTAATTTCATGACCGTCTTCAGCATACTTATTGAAATTTGTTAGGGTTGTTGTATAACCCCTACTTCTATACAAAGATACACGTCCAAGATCTTCACCATCAGCATATATGTTCACATATATACGGGATGGTTTATTAGAGTAATCCTCAGGCCATACTTTTGTAATAGTTACGTCAAAGTCATCTTCCAATACAGTTTCTATTTTATAATCATCTGCATTGATTGGAGCAGTCAAGTTTGAAATTGAATAAAGAGGCAAATTGTTAAAAGTATATTCCCAATTATGGTCACTATCTAAAGTAACTCCTCTTATAAAAGGTTCACCATCCAAATATAAATCAACACTAATGTTTTCAGGCCTTAAATTAGCTATATTATCATAATCATCCCATTCCTTAATCACACTAAGATTAGTGAATAGATTAAAACCAAGAATGTTTTGATAATGTCCATTGACGGAAGAATACAAATAGAATTGATAAGTTAAACCAGTATCATGGAAACTTCCACTATTAGGGATTCCATTGCCAGATTTTACCCTATCAATAGCTTCCTTTACATAAGTCCATGCAGGATTACTATAAGGCAACTCATTATAATGACTATATTGATTCCTATAATCTGCGCTATCAGTAAAAGACCATAGCACATTAGGGAATGATACCTTTCCACTGCTTACTGTAGTGAAGTTTTCAGTATCATTGTAATGATAGTATAAAAATGTCCTGATATAAGGCAATACATCCTCACCAGTTTTTGGATGAATTAACTGTTCATCAGTTAAAGTGATCCTTTTGTATGCTCCAGGTACCCCATATTCATACCCATCAGCACCTGATGGACCAGGTTCAATACAATAAGCCCATGTAGTATCATTCATTAGCCAAGGATTCTCATAATATGCCTCAGGAGCATAATCATTATAATTACCCTCTTCAACCCAATCAAAAATTACACTATAATTTTCTTCAGAAACAATAGGGTTTTCTGATGGAATTAATTCCAAGCCATTGACATCATGGTAATCAATTTGTTCATCATCAATTCCATCTTCACCAAGAGAGTCTGCTTGATTTGAACTTATTTTGCCAGAATCATCATTTTCAACATTTTCGGTTGATTTTAAATTCAAGTCAGATGGCACTCCATTTTCCACATAACCAACATTAGATGCAAGTAATTCATTGTCATTGCTTATGACTCCAACATCACTATCAACTTCAGATGCGGAAACCAAGCCCACACTCAAAAGCAATATTAAAGCCATTGCAACAATAAAACAAAAATTATTTTTAAATCCCATTAATTTCACTCCAAAAAACTAAAAATAAAATTTTGTTTTTGCATCAAAAAATAGCAATTGATCCTAGAATTAAACATACCTTAAAAATTTTTAGAAATTCTCATTCATTAAGCGAAATAAATAATTATTTTAAAAGTAATTAAGAGGACATCTAGAAAATCACCATTTTCAATATGATTTTTATCACTTATAGTATAAATAAATAACTTAGTTAAGTTATGTTCATTTTATTTAAAAATTAGTGATATAAAAGAAACAACTACTCACTAATATGCAGCAATTGTTTAATAATTAAAACTATATTAAATAAATGTTTAAAAAATTCTTTTTAAAAAATGTGCAATTTATTAAAAAAATTATAAAAATACAATTAATTCATAAAATAGAAATATTTTAAAAAAGTTAAAAAAAGTTATTTTTAAAAATAGGTATGATCTAATATGAATGTAAAAAAATTTACAAACATATTAGATAGGCAAATCTAATAAATAGGTTTAGCAACAATATTTATCAGACAAATAATAATATAAACTTTTTAATATTTAAATAAATCTCAAAAAATCAAGAAATAATGAAAAATAATAATGTAATAGAATAAAAAATCTAAAAAAGAGGGTGTGTCACGAATGTGACCATTTTCACTTTTTTTCTTAACTAATTTTCCTTTAAATTTATATACGATGAAGTACAATCTATTATTATAG
>CADAAJ010000115.1 GCA_902785855.1 uncultured Methanobrevibacter sp.
AATAATACTGCTCGTGTAAGTGGTGGTGCTGTTGAGGGTTATGGTGACCCAAACTCTGTAACTATTATAAATTCAACATTTATCCATAATGTTGCTTCAAACTATGGTGGAGCAATGTCAATTAATGGTTTGAATTCTTTTATTACAAATTGTACTTTCATTGAAAATAAGGGTAAATATGGTGGTGCTGTTTCATTAAATTCCCATTCACAAATTACTTATTCTAATTTTGTAAATAATACTGCTACTTTAGGTGGTGCTATATCTATGGGTGTTTTAACAACTTTAATTGGTTCTAATTTCACAAATAACAATGCATCTGACTATGGGGGTTCAATTCATATTAGGGGAAATAATGTTTTAATTAATTTATCTAATTTTAATCAATCAATTAGTAATTTTGGTGGGGCTGTTTATATCACCAGTCAGAATGTTATTATTTATCAATCTAACTTTACAGATAATGCTGCTCGAAGTATTGCTGGTGCAATATATGTTAATGGTCAAAATACAATAATTAATTCCTCTAATTTTAATAATAATTCTGCACGTACTTTTGCAGGTGCAGTTTATATTAATTTAAAAACTACTTTGGATTCATCCAATTTCACTGCTAATACTGTTAATAATGGTCAAGGTGGTGCAGTATATATTGTAGGTTCTAATTCTATAATTTCAAAAGGGGTTTATACAAATAACTCTGCTAATCGTGGTGGAGCTGTAACTGTTGCTGTTAATAATGCTGTAATTAATGGATCTGAATTTTATAATAACTCTGCAGTATATGGTGGTGCTGTATTTTGGAATGGATTATATGGGAATCTTTTAAATGCCCAATTCATGAGAAATAATGCAAGTTATGGGGCTGCGGTTTATAGTAATCGTGAAAATTTATATATTAAATATTCTAATTTTACAAATAATACTGCAAGTATTCAGGCTGGGGCAGTTTATATTTTAAAGAGTAATAATATTATAAATTCATCTAATTTCAAATATAATGAGGCATTTTCAGGCGGGGCATTGTACATTTACGGTGATTTAAACAAAGTTGATTTATGTAACTTTACAAGCAATCATGCAGATTATGGTGCTGGATTTTACTTGGTTAATACATTTAATTTAACCAATTCAAACTTTACATCAAATGTTGCTCGTGAAATGGGTGGCGCAGGTTATACATTCATATTAATGAGCAGATATGAAGGACATAATATATTTACATTTTGGAATGATGTAACCCATACTGATGATTTATATGCTTCATTTGTAAGATTAATTAATGACACAATTTTTGTCGGCCAAAATGTAACTCTTAATCATACTATTCCTGAATATAGGGGTTATATAACACTTTTAATTGATGGACAGGTGTTTAATACTGAAATTATTCCTGGAACCGCAAATACTTTAAATGGTATAGTTAATTCACTGCCTTCTGGAGTTTATGATCATATTTATGCAGTTTATCACAGTGATGATGATTTTAATAATTCATATGCATTAGTTTCACTAAATGTTAAACGTTTGCCTGTTACTGTAAGTTTAATTGATAATGTTACTGAGATTGGTGGATCAATTCGTGTAAGAGTAAATGAAACATCTGCTACTGGAAATATAACTGTTATTTTTGAAGGGGGTTATGAATATCGCGGTGAAATTACTGAAAATGGTATTGCTACAATTCAGTTGGATGATTATATTCTTTCAGGAGATTATAATGTAACTTTACGTTATGAAGGTGATTTTAATTATGATGTTGCTGAGAATATATCAAGTATTCATATAAATAAAGTTGATTATGTTCCAAAATTATTATTTAATTGGACATTTATTGGTGGAGATGTTGTTATATTATTGCCTGATGATGTAACAATGGGTAATGTTAATTTCACTATCAATGGTCAAAAATATGTTAATGAAATTTCAGGAAGTAGCGTAAGTTTTACTTTAAATACTACTATATCTGCTAATAGTTATCCTATTTTAATTGAATATAGTGGAGATGAAAAATATAATCCATTAAATAATAGTACAACATTTGAAGTTCGTAAATATTTAACAGATATTGCTTTAGAATCAAATGTTGCTGAAGTCAAATCTGAGTTGTTTTTCATTGTAAGTAGTGATCATGATGGTGGAAAAATAACTGGTGATGTTAAATTTACAATTGATGGTAGGGAATTTAAAGGTACTCTAACTGAAGATGAATCTGGAGGGGCACGTTATGCTAAAATAAGTATTAATCCACTTGTTGGGGGAAAATATGAAAATGTCACTGTGTCTTTTACAAGTACCAATCAAAATTATGGAAACACTGTTAAAAATTTCACATTTACTTTAACTAAATTTGATACTGCAGTTACATTTGAAGGGCCAGATGATGTTGAAATCAATAAAACATTAAAATTTAAAGTTGATCCAAGTCAGGTTACTGGGAATGTATCATTTATTATTGATGGTAAATTGTATTATGGAACTATTAACAGTGGTGTTGCTAATATAAATATCCAAGGTCTTTCAAAAGGAGTATATAATGATATTTTAGTATCATATAATGGTGATGGATATTATAAAATTTCTAATACAACATTCACTTTTAAAGTTAAAGAATATCCTAAAATTAATTTAACTATAAATAATATAATTTATGGTCAGAATGCTACATTAAAAGTTAATATAACTCCTAATGATGTTACTGGAAATGTCATTGTCTATGTCAATAAAACTAAAAAATATGAAGGTTCAATTACTTCCGGATTATTTGATATAATCTTAGTTGATTTACAGCAAGGAAAATATATTGTTAATTTAACATATCTGGGGGATGATAAACACTTTAAAGTTTCAAATTCAATAGATTTAACTGTAATAAGAGCAAATTCATCTATTGAAGTTAACGAAATTAAAAATGGTGTTTTCAATACAACAAATGTAATAATAAAATTTGATATTACTAATAAAACTACAGTAAATATTGTTATTGTAAATAAAACTGGAAATATTATATATCAAAATAATAATTACACATTAAATAATTTCACAATAGGTAATTTATCTGCTGGTGAATATAATATAACAATAATCAATACATTATCTAGAAATTATAACTCTTATAATGTTACAGAATCATTTAATGTAATAAAAGCAAATTCTAATGTAGTTATCGCTGAAATTAAAAATGGAGTATTCAATACTACAAATGTAACAGTCAAATTTGATGTTACTAATAAGACAACTATATCAGTTCTTGTTGTTAAAAATGGAACTGCAATTTCTGTAGTTAATATTACTGATTTTAAATCAAATGCATTTTCTATTGGTAATTTAACACCTGGAATTTATAATATTACAATATATAATGCTGAATCTGCTAATTATAATGCTTCTCAGGTTAGTGGCTTATTTGAAGTAGCTCAGGTTAGTGGCTTATTTGAAGTAGTTAGGGCTTCTTCATTTGTTAATATTACGGAAATTATTAATGGTGTTTTTAATACGGTTAATGCTACTGTTAAATTTGATATTGTTAATCAAACTACTGTTAAGGTTATTGTTTATAAAAATGGTACTGATGTTTGTGTAGTTAATAATACTGATTTTTCAGGTTCTATATTTACTATTGGTAATTTAACACCTGGAATTTATAATATTACAATATATAATGCTGAATCTGCTAATTATAATGCTTCTCAGGTTAGTGGCTTATTTGAAGTAGTAGTGGCTTATTTGAAGTAGTTAGGGCTTCTTCATTTGTTAATATTACTGAAATAATTTCGGGTATTTATAATACAACAAATGCAACAGTTAAATTTGATATTACTAATAAAACAACTGTAAAAATTATTGTTTATAAAAATGGAACAAATATTTGTGTATTTAACAGTACTAATTTCTCAAGTTCTGAATTTAGTATTGGTAATTTACCTGCTGGTGAATATAATATAACAATAACTAATGTAGCTAATAATAACTTTACTGAATTTAATGTAACTACTTTATTTACTGTTTATAAAGCTTCATCATTTGTCAATATTACTGAAATAATTTCTGGTATTTATAATACTACTAATGCTACAGTTAAATTTAATATAGTTAACAGAACTGATGTAAAAATTGTTGTAATTAAAGATGGAACATCTATTGTAGTTTACACTAATAATAATTTTGTGGATTCTAAATTTAGTATTGGTAATTTAACTGCAGGTGTTTATAATATTACTATTACAAATGCTGCTAATGATAATTATAATGATTCCACAAATTCCACATTATTTACAATTCATAAAGCAAGTTCAAATATTAAAATAGTGGATGTTTTAAATTCTACTTATAATACAACTGATGTTGAAATTTCATTTAATGTAAATAATCGTACATCAATTAATATAATAATTACCAACTCATCAGGCAGTATTGTTTATACAACTGATGATTATAAAGAATTAAAATTTAAAATTAAAACTTTAGATGCAGATAATTATAATATTACAATATCTAATGAAGAATCTGACAATTACAATTTTTCATCTGATAAAGCTTCTTTTACAGTATTTAAAGCTGATTCTAAAATAACTATTGTAAATGTGACTGATGGTTTCCATAAAATTGATCCGGCTATTATTACTATTGATGTTGATAATAGAACTAATGTATTTTATACAGTTACTACAATGGGGGGTCAATTTGTTGTTTCTGGAAACACTTCAACAAATAAAATTCTTATCAATGATTTAAATGTGGGATATTATAATATTATTGTATTTAACAATGAAAGTATGAATTATAATCCGTCAAATGCAACTGCTTCATTTGGTATTGTTAAATCATACTCAAAAGTGAATATTACTGATGTAATTGATGGTATAGTTGATGTTAGAAATGTTACAGTCAAATTTAATATTTTAGCTAGAACTATCGTTACATTAATTGTTAAAAATAGTAATGGAACTGTTATTTATAATAATTCTAATTATACAAGTTATGAATTTAGCATTGGTAATTTAACAACTGGAATATATAATATTTCAATATATAACATTGAAACAGACAATGCATTTCCGTCTAATGCATCTGCTTTATTTAAAGTTGTTGTTCCTACAACTATTCCTTCAGAAGATATCAGCAGAGGTTATAATTCTCCATACGATTATATAGCAGTATTTACTGATGAGTTTGGAAATATATTGAACAATACTAATGTTTCAATGATTGTAGATGGAAAGATTTATAATTTAACTACTGATGAAAATGGTGTTGCTTACTTGAATGATACTTTAGCAGTAGGTAAACATGATATCTTATTAGTTAATCCGGTTTCCGGTGAAAATAGAACACACATAGTAACTATTGTTGAAAGACTACAGGAAAATAAAGATATTGTTATGGACTTCTGTGATGGTACTTACTATAGTGTAAGGGCTTATGGTGATGATGCAAAACCAATAGTAGGTGTAACAGTAACAATAACAGTTAACGGCGTAAGTTATGATGTAGTAACTAATGCTGATGGTTACGCAGTGCTTAAAATCAGATTAAATCCAAAAACATACACTATCACAGCCGAATGGAAAGACTATAAGATCAATAAACTTGTAGTAAGACAAACTTTAAAAGCTAAATCCATGAAAGTTAAAAAATCAGCTAATAAATTCAAATATTCAGCAAGCCTAAAATGGAGCAACGGAAAACCAATAGGGGGTAAAATTATTAACTTCAAATTTAAAGGTAAAACATACAAAGCAAAAACCAACAAAAAGGGAATTGCAAAAATAACATTCAACAAAAAAGTTTTATCCAAATTAAAAGCTGGTAAAAACTACAAAATTAACGTAACCTATAATCACGTTGACAGTGGTACGTTGACAGTGGTTATACATCTGTTAATTCTATTGTTAAAAAGATAAAAATTAAAAATTAAAGAGTTTTAATTTTTAAAACTCTCTTTTTTTCATTTTAAAATTTTTTTTACATAACTTTTTTATATTTTTTAAAACAAACTATTTTTATAATCGATTATTTTAGGATTATTTAATTTGAATATAAATGGGGGTTTTATTATTAACTTTAAATCGAAACTTATGATAGTTTTAATAATATCGTTAATATTCATTTTAATTTCATCTGTTTCTGCACAAACAGATGATACAGATATTGTGAAGGATATTGATGATAATAAAAATAGGTTAGACATATTAAAAGATAATGGGGATGTTGATGGGTCATTTACTGATTTAGCAACTGAAATTTCAGGTTCTTCTTCAATAAATCTTACAAAAAATTATGTTTTTGATTCTTCAAAAGACAGTAGTTATAAAAATGGTATTGTAATCAATAAGAATATGGTAATTAATGGTAATGGCCATATAATTGATGGTAATCATTCAGCTAAAATGTTTCAAATTACTTCTGGAAGGGTCTATTTAAATAACATTACTTTTGTTAATTCTAATACTTCTTCAAATGGTGGTATGATTTATTTTGCTGGAACATATTTAAATATTAGTAATTCTTGTTTTAAAAATGCAAGTATTAAAGCTAATGGTGCAGCTATTTTCATAAATTCGGGAACTGCAGACATTTCTAATTCAAATTTTATAAATAATGTTGCAGAAGGTAATTCTTATTCAGGTTCTATCTATATTAATGGCGGTGCTACGGTTAATATCTATAAATCTAATTTTATTGGCAATGTGGGTAATGCAGGTGGTGCAATTTATCATAGGGGTAATTATTTAAATATTTATGATTCATACTTTTTTAATAATACTTCCAGGGGAGATAATAACCAAGGGGGTGCAGTTTGTATTAGTGGAGCAGCTGCACATCAGACTATTATAAATAATTCTACTTTTATTAAAAACAGGGCTTTTGGATCTGGTGGAGCTATTTTTGCAAATACTGGAGTTGATGTTAAAGGATCTTTATTTGTTGAAAATCAAGCAGTAAATGGTGCAGTTTTATCTGCTGCTGTAACTTCTTCAATTTCAGATTCTATAATTCTTAATAATCTTGGAACTACTTCAACAGCTGCTAATAAACTTGTTCATAATCAAAATACCAATACTATGTCTTTGAATAATAACTGGTGGGGTAGTGATTCATCTAATTATAATAATATTCTTGCGGTTATAGGTGCTTACCCAACCAGATCAACATTAACCAGTTGGTATTTTTTAAATATGGGTTCAATAAATTCATTTTTATTATCTGGCAGTGAAAATGTTAACTTTAGATTAAATCAGATATCTAATTCTCAAGGTGTTATCTCTTCACGTGACCTTTTATATTCAAATCCAATTTCTTTTAATTTATCCTCCTCATCAGGTATTTTGAATAAAGATAGCATTACTTTAGATTCTGATAAAACTGCTAATTTCACATTCACCGCAGAGGATGTTGGTATTTATAAGGTTTATGCAGATTATTTAGGTTTTAGATTAACTAAAAATATTTATTATGTTCCTGATGATTCTTTATCAGCATTAAATATTACAATTGCTAATTCTGATAGTGTTTTAAATCTAACTAAAAATTACGAGTATTATCCGGAATATGATTTTGATTTTATTAATAAAGCTATTCCAATAACTAAATCATTTACTATTAATGGTAATGGTTATAGTATAAATGGTAAAAATCAAGCAAGAATATTTAATGTCACTACTGGTGATTTTATTGTAAATAATATTACTATCGAAGGTGCAAATTCATATCAGGGCGGAGCAATATACTTCAGTGGAAATAAAGCTATTGTAAATAATAGTGTATTTCAAAATAATCATGTTAGTGATGTTGGTGGTGCTTTAACTTTTGTTAGTGGTGAAATTACTGTTGAAAACTCAAAGTTTATTAAAAACAGCGCATCTTATGCAGGTAGTGCTATAAGATTATCTGCCAATGCCAAATTATTTAATTGCGACTTCTTATATAATTCTGATGGTGGGGGTGTTGCAATTGATTCTGATTCATGTGATATAATTATTAATCAATGTAATTTTATTCAAAATACTGGAAGATATCGTTCAGGTGGAGCTATTAGATCACTTTCAGG
>CADAAJ010000116.1 GCA_902785855.1 uncultured Methanobrevibacter sp.
TTGCTCTAGGTCCACAAGTAAAATCATTCTCAACTTGTCTATAATTTCCTTCTCTTAATCTACAATTATAACAAACATTTTCACCTTGAATAAATTTAGTAACTCCACCAATTCTTAAACTCTCATCATGTTGATATTTGTCAATACCTAGACATTCTCTCTCTTTAAAGCAATGGAAAACATCTGGCTTTGGCAATCCAAAGAAGTCTTCTTTATAAAATTCTGGGAAGCATTGAGTACAATTATCTGAATACCAGGAATTACATTTAAAGCATCCTTCTTTACAACCATGTAATAAATTACATTTTTCCTCGACAACATGATGAGATCTATTTAAAAATGGAATAAATGGAATTTCATCAACACATGTTCCATTCAAATTATATTTTTCAACTGAATATCTTGTTTTACAGTTAACACATTCCCATAATTCTCTATCTTCAGCCCAACATTCGTCAGTACAGTTAGGAACACATTCTTCTCCAGTTGGAATTCTGAAAAATGGTGGATAACAATTATCACAAATTGTTTCATTTTGACAGACCTTACAATGTTCAAGACAAGGACAACATTTTGTATGTCCATCATCAGCCTTTTTTAAGAAAAATCCATTATTCACACATTTATCATGGCATGAACCAGGAATTCCACTTGTAGTTGTTTGATTGCACCAGAAATAAAATCCATTTTCTTCATCACATACATCACAATTATTATTTTCATCAGTTCCAGGTAAATGGCATTTTTTACATCTATAATGACAAAATCTCCATCTCCATTCTGGTTTTTTATCAGGTCCAGGAGTTGAGTCTAAATAAATTGAACGATTAAAGTATTTTTCCCAGGCTTCTTGTGTTTCATAACTAATACATGTTCTATTATCACCTTCATAATGATAGTATCCATTTTCATAATCACATTTTTTACAATTTGTTGTCTGAGTTGGTTTCATCATAGCAGCTCCAAAGCAAGAAGAACAAGAAATATTACAATTAGGACAATTATGTGGTTTTCCCCATCCATCGTTGACTGTTGTTTCATCTTCTTCTTCATAGTATGGCCCTGCGGCACAACCTAAGCAATGATGATGTTCTTCATTTCCAAGTTTAGTACAAGAATCGCAACGGTCTAAACATTTTGGGATATTAAAATTAATATTACAAGTTCTTCCAATAATTAATCCATCAAGAGAGTCTTGTCTTGTTGCTGTATATTTGACAGCATAAGAACCATCTATATTACCAACACTAACTTGTAAGTTTACATCTGAGTCATAATCTTTTCCTTCTTCGATTTCTTTACCATCTTTAGTGTTCACAATACTTATATTTGAGTTACTTTCAAATCTTACTTTTATTTCTTCACTAGCTCTTGAAGCAGGATAAGGATTATCCATAAATACTTTTCCACTTAAATCAATATCTTTTATTGAACGACGTTTAGGAATTGTAATTTCTCTCTGTCTATAATTGAAGCAATCTGGATAGTTCATTAAATGGAAAGCGACTTTAGCATTTTCATTAACTGTATTATATCCATAGAAAATACCTAAAGATTTATCGAATTTTGCAAAAACTGGATTTTCAACAGATTCAGCATCGAAATTATTAAAGTTAAATTCTTCCCATTCTGCTTTATCTGGATATATAACAAATCCTCTGAATCTTCCAGAATCAGTTTCACAGGCGGCATAAATTCTTTTTTGGGAAAGAACGGCAATATCAGCATTGTAATGTTCAGGGTCATCATAACGTTTGCAATTTTCATATAAGAGTTCATATCTTTTAACAGTGATATCTTTTTTGTTGACAACTAAATGATAGAAATATAAATCTTTTCCTTCATTTCCATATTTAGGTTTGCTACCTCCATTTCCAGTTTGGAATAAAACAATGGCTTCATTTTCATTAAAAGGAATAGCCTTCAAGAAGTTGAAGTCAGTGTAAAAGGTTTTTATTACTTGATCTCCTTTGTTGACAAGAGTCAAAGTATTGTCTCTTACTGATATATAAATAATTTTCAACTTATTTACATAAACATGTTCCAAAGATGAATAAACACAATAGAGATCATTTTCTTTGAGTTCAAAGCAACTTACATAGTCACTAAAGGCAGAGAAAGAGACTCCAGTTCCAAATTGACTAGTTTCAGGGTCATAAATTTTTAAGTCCACACTAGTTTCAGCACCATATCCAGCTTTTTTGTTAAGACCTGCTAAAACAACTTTTCCATTTTTAAGGGCCACAATTGATTTTTGTTGATATATGCTATTGGTAAATGATGTATTTTTAGTTCTTCCATGATTAAATTCCAAAATATATTCTTTGCTCTCAGCTCCTTTAAGATTTTCTTTATTATGGTATAATAATAAATAATTTGGCTCTGATCCGTTTACTGATTGCAATTGAACTAATTGAGAACTGGCAGTATATCCTAATCCATATGTTGAATTACCATATAATACTCTTCCTTGTTTATCATATTTACTTTCAAGCATTGATTGTTCTCCTCTAGGTGTTGATAGAATTAGTACGCTACCGTCGGATAAAGTGTATGCTATTGGAAATTGGGATTTGTCATGGACTATTTCATGGACAGCATTTGATAATGAATTGATTTGACAAATCAAAAGGAAAGATAAAAATAGACTTAATCTCATGTTTTTAACTTTCATTTCTTTATTTATTATTTTTTATTATTGAGTCTCTTTATAATAAAAAATAATGAAAGTTAATTATTTATTTTTTATTGTATTATTTTTCGATAATAGAATAAAATTTTTAAATTTTATATAGTAATTTATATTTATTAATTAATTCAATACATTTAAAATTAATTATTTTTTTTTCATTTTAAGTTTTAAAAATGCATTATAATATCCAAATTAATAATATATGAAATTACATTTTTTTAAATGAAAATAAATAAATGACTTTTGATGGATTAGAAAATCAAAAATTACCTGAAAAAGATGGAATATTAAATTTAATATCTTTAATTTGATAATATTTTATATTATTATTATTTTATTTAATTCATATATTTTTGTTCAATTAACTTTTAATTTTATTAGTTTAGTATTTTAAATTTGTTAATATAATAGATAAATTTCATATTAATTATTTATTTTTTTAATAATAAATAGAAAAAATATATTTAAAATATATAAATAAAAATAATAAATTGGGGATTGGGGATTGGGGATTGGGGATTGGGG
>CADAAJ010000117.1 GCA_902785855.1 uncultured Methanobrevibacter sp.
AGTAAAAATCAACCTCAAAGCCAAAAAACTTAAAGGCAAACTAGGCAAAAAACTCAAAAAAGGATACGACATCACCGTCAAATTCAACAACAAAGGCATCGGATACATCACATTAAAAAACAACAAAGTAAACGGATTTAAAAAAGGAACATACAAATTCAGCGCAACATACAAAGGAAATGACGTATACCAACCATCAACAAGCAAAATAAAAATGAAAATAAAATAGGACCAAATGGAGAAAAAAATCAGCATTTTACCTGATTTTTACTCCTGATCCCACCTATTATTTTTTAAAACAAAACTAAAAACCACCAATAAAAAAATAACGCCCATTAAAACCAAATTATAAAATTTAAAGATGCAAGTAAGCACTTACATTCGAAAAACTATATATACTGTCCCAATTAAACTATAAAGTAGAGTTTGAAAACAAATTAACTCAAAAAATTAATTTTAATTGTGGTGGTGAGAAAAACACCAAAAATTCATATAAAAGCAAAAACCCCCCCCCCCATTGCTTTTATATTCCTCCCATTTATTTTTAAAAAATTTTAAATACTATTTATTATCAATTAGTTATAATTCCTAAAATATTTAGCCAAAACATTAAAATCCCCCATCCATATTCACAGCCATTCACTAACTGTCTTTTGGCCACTCAAGAAATATATTAAGAATTAGTTTCCTATATTTTAATGCTAAAACAAATCCCACAATGTTTAAATCAACCGTATTTCACTTTGTTAATAATATTTTACATCATTTTTTACAAAAGGCAAACATTATAATTTTATAATCATTTTAAGTAAAATATAAATATCCATTTAATAAAAACCTACTAATATAACATATTATTGAATAATTTAATAATCAATTATACAAATTAATTTTAATTAAAAATAAATGGAGGAATTATTATTAAAACAAAAAACAAAATATTAATGACTTTAACTGTTTTCTTGATACTATTTGTTTTAATAGGTAGTGTAAGTGCTGCAAAAGACAACACCACCACATTAACCCAAGATACAACTAAAAATATTAATCAAGAAAAAATTGGGATTGATGATTCCAACTTAAATAAAGAAATATTAAAAAAGAATAATGAAAATATAACATTAAAAGAACCAGTAAGCAGAGGTACTTTTAATGACATCCAAACAGCAATAAACAATGCAAGTAATGGAGAAACAATAACACTAAGCGGACTTTATACCGGAGATGGAACTAGAATCACCATTAATAAAACATTAACAATTATTGGAAAAAATGATGCAACATTAGATGCAAAAGGAAAATCCGGAATATTCTACATAACTAAAGAAAAGGTTACATTAAAAAACATAAAATTCATAAATGGTAATTATGATACAGGCGGAGCAATCGAATATTGGCAAGTCATGTACAGTGATGAGAGCAGTATTATTAACTGTACATTCATTAACAACACAGCAAATGAAGGTGGAGCAATTGGAAAACTTGCTTATAAGAATAAAATAAAAAACTGTACATTCCTCAACAACACAGCGAATTCGGGTGGTGGTGCAATTTGCATGGATGCTGCCTCTAGATTTGAGATAAGTGAATGTACATTCACCAACAACAAAGCAAATGGAGAAGGGGGAGCAATTAACGCCTATGGCGGTATGGGAAATACTATAAGTAATTGTAACTTCACCAACAACAATGCAAACAGTAATGGAGGAGCAATCCATATGTTGGGAAGCGCAGAATGGGAAATAAAACAATGTACCTTTATCCGCAACACCGGATCAGACGGTGGGGCAATCCACTTGATAAATGGCAAAGACAATAAAGTAAATTATTGTACATTTATTAACAACACCGGAAATTCTGGTGGAGCAATTCACTGGACTGATGAAACCAATGCCAAAATTCTTAATTCAAATTTTAAATATAATAAAGCAGGAAGTTTTAAAAATATTTATACAAATAAAGAAGATTTGACATTATCTGGATGTAGTTTAGACACTGTTGTAAGCATTGATCCCCTTTCTGACTGTGTTACTGGCAGTAGCGCAATTGTCAATTTAACTTTTGATGATGGTACTAACATTGGTGGATATAACGTAATCTTAAAAAACAACAATCAAACAATTAAAACATTCACATACAACAGCGATCACAAATACACTTATACTTGGAACAATTTAGCTGTTGGTGAATATTCAATTACTGTTAATGAAAGCAATGAAAATAATAATAAATATATTGCAAGTTATGAACCAGTGCACTTCACAGTTTATAAAAAAGCTATTAATCCTAATGACATTAATGTAATAATTAACCCAGGTAAAGGAAATGTTACCATTAATATTAAAGCTCCAACAGACCTCACAAACACCATGAGTATTATAATAGACGGGAAAAACTATACTATACCTGTTGCTGATGGAACCGGGAGCAAAACTATAATATTAACACCAGGAAAACACAATCTTACAGGTATTAATATAACAGATAATCCAATATATAATGATACATTTATATTAAAAACCGATGGAAACTTCACAGTCAATAGAATAGATATTAATCCTAATGACATTAATATAAGGATTACTCCGGCTAAAGGAAATGTTACCCTCAATGTTACAACACCAAAAAATTTCACAGGCATCATGAATGTAATTATTGATGGGAAAAACTATACTATACCTATTGTTGATGGAACCGGAAACAAAACTATAGCATTAATACCTGGCAAACACAATCTTACAGGTATTAATATAACTGATGATTCAATATATGACGATGTATTTATATCAAAAACCGATGGAAACTTTACAGTTTATAAAATAGATATTGATCCTAGTGATGTTAATGTTACTGTTACACCAGATAAAGGAAATGTCAACATTAATATTAAAGCACCAACAGACTTCACAGGCAATGTCATTATCATCATTGACAATGTTAGTTATCCTGTAGAATTAATTAATGGAGTCGGATTCAAAGCTATTATATTACAACCAGGAAATCACAACCTTACTGGTGTTAATATAACAAACAATACAATATACAATGATATTTTTATTCCAGAAAATATATCATTTGTTGTTCTTAAAAAAGACACAATAATAACTGCTGACGATATTAGTTTCATAATCAATTATGGCGGACACTACACAGT
>CADAAJ010000118.1 GCA_902785855.1 uncultured Methanobrevibacter sp.
ATAGTCTTTAAGTTTAAAGGTAAAACTTATAAAGCTAAAACCAATAAAAAAGGAATTGCTACAATTAAGATTAAAAAATCTGTAATTCAAAAACTTAAAGCAGGTAAAAAATATAAAATCACTATTACTTACAATGCTGAAGACGGAGGATATGTATCAGTAAACAGTATTAAAAAATCAATAAAAATCAAATAAATTAAAAGGGAAAAGTATTTTTTCTCTTTACTTATTTTTTTATTTCAAATTAATCTGTTGAATATCAATTTCATTGGATTAAATTGTTTATTTTTTATTATAACTGATTATATAATTTTTTTTAATTTTTTATCCTAAATTTTTTCTTCAATAAATATTTTAGTAGGTTTTATAAAATATCAATATACTTGTTTACAACCAATCATCAAAAAACATTATTAATGTTAACAAATAAAATAATAATATTATTAATTATTATGGAGTTTAATTATGACAATCGAAAAAGATGCAGAAGATATAATAGAAAAATTTTCAAAAACTTTAGAAAATATCCCAGATTCAGATGAAACTTGGTATATAACAGATAATTTAAATTTAACTCGTGAAGATACATCTAAAGAAAAAAATCCTGAAAAAATTTTAAGGAATGCAAATATTGATAAAGATGGTAATCTTGTTGTTAAAAGAGCAGATTGGACAAATTAAGTGTGATTTTTATGAGAATGGATTTGGTTCTTGAACTTTTAGATGTTCCTGGACAATTAGTATCTGTGCTTGAACCAATTAGTGGTCTTGGTGCAAATTTAGTCACTGTTATTCATAAAAGAGACTATAAAAATGAAAATGGTATGGTTCCAGTTCAATTAACTATGGAAGGGAAACAAGAAGATCTTAAAAATGTTATAAATAGATATGAAGAGTTAGGATTTTCTATAATTGAAATTGATGGTGTAATTAAAAAAGAAAAAATAAGTACAATTCTTTTTGGCCATATTGTGGATAGAGATTTAAGGGACACAATGGATAAAATTAATGCAATTGAAGGTGTTTTGATTGTTGGATTTGATATTAAATTAAATGGTGAAGATAAATCCACTGCATTAATTAATGTTGAAGCTGATTTTGGTAAAAAACAAATGTTTTTCAAAAGGCTTGAAGAAATTGCACAAGAAAAAGAATTGCTCGTAATTAATGAAGTTTAAGGGATTAATATGGATGAATGTAAAGTCATTATAATGGGTTTTGGTGCAGTAGGTCAAGGGGTGGCTGATGCACTTTTCATGAAAAAAGAATTGATTAAAGAAAAAACAGGTTTTGAAGTAAAAGTAGTAGCTGCAGCAGATTCTTCTTCATCTGCAATATCTGCTGAAGGTTTGGATGAAAAATTACTTGTAGACACTAAGAAAAATGAAGGAAAATTATCTGCATATCCTGAATTTGGAAGTGATAAAAATGGTGCAGAAATATTGGATGCTGTTGAATATGATTGTCTTATAGAAGCAACTCCTACAAACATTGTTGATGCAGAACCAGCACTTTCTTTAACATTCAAAGCTTTTGAACAAGGAAAAGATGTTGTAACTTCAAATAAAGGTCATTTAGCACTTAAATTTAAAGATGTTGTCAGTGCTGCTGAAAAAGCTGGTGTTGAATTTAAATATGAAGCTAGTGTTGGAGGATCAATGCCTATAATTAATTTTGTAAAAGATACACTTTCTTCATGTGATATAAAATCAATTAATGGTATTTTAAATGGTACTACTAATTATATTTTATCAAGAATGACTTCAGAAGGTTCTGATTATGAAGATATTTTAAAAGAATCTCAAGAGTTGGGTATTGCTGAAACTGATCCTACTCAGGATGTTGAAGGTATTGATGCAGCTTGTAAAACTGTAATTCTTGCAAATTCACTTTTGGGAATTGATGCAACTTATAGTGATGTTAAAGTTGAAGGTATTTCAAAAATTACTTCTGAAGCTATTGAACTAGCTAATAAAGATGATTATTTAATTAAATTAATTTCTGAAGTGTCTCCAGATAACTTGCAGGTTTCACCACGTTTAGTTAAAAAAGGAAGTTCATATGATGTAAGTGGAACTTTAAACATGGCAACTGTTAAAACTGATTTGGCTGATGAAGTATCTGTTATTGGGCTTGGTGCAGGTTCTCTTGAAACTGCTTCTGCGATGTTGACTGATTTAATTAGTATTTTAAAAAATAAAAACTAATTATTCTTTTTATTTTTTTTGATAATATGAAATATGTAATTTTTATTCCTGATGGTTCTAGTGATTTGCCGCTAGATGAAATTGATGGTAAAACTCCTTTGATGGTAGCTAATACTCCAAATATTGATAAATTAGCTAAAAATGGTTATGGTGGGTTAACTAATAATGTTCCTGAAGGTTATACTCCTGGTTCTGATGTAGCTAATATGAGTATTTTCGGATATAATCCTGCAGATTATTATACTGGAAGGGGTCCGCTTGAAGCAGGAAGTGTTGGAATTGATACAACACCAAAAGATGTAATATTCAGGTGCAATACTATTTTTGAAAAAAATGGTGTAATGGAAGACTTTAACGCAGGCCATATTACAACACCTGAAGCAGAAGAATTAATAAATGGATTAAATCAATATTTTTCAGAAAAATATCCTGATTTTAAGGGTAAATTTTATTCTGGTATCAGTTATAGACATTTATTTGTATATTCATGTGACAGTGTTGAAGATGCTGAAATTTTAGCAAGTATTAAAACAATGCCTCCTCATGATATTTCAAAGGAAAAACTTGTTGATAATTTATTTGGCAAATGTGAACTTGCAGAAGAAATTCAAAAAATCATGTTTGAGTCCAATGAATTTCTTAAAAATCATGAAGTTAACAAAAAAAGAGAAATTCCGGCTAATATGGTATGGTTATGGGGTCAAGGTGTAAAGCCTAAATTACCAAACTTTAAAGAAACTTACGGTTTTAATGCAGCTGTTATTACTGGTGTTGATTTACTTAAGGGAATTGGTATTTTTGCAGGTATGGAAATTATTGATGTACCTGGTGCTACTGGATTTTTTGACACTGATTATAAGGCAAAAGGTCAGTATGGTATTGATGCGCTT
>CADAAJ010000119.1 GCA_902785855.1 uncultured Methanobrevibacter sp.
AAAGTTTCCAATAGTATTGCATCAGCTATTCATGAAAGATGTTTGCAGCGTTTTGATTTGAATTTAAATGTTATTCTGGTTGATATGGAAGGCAATTTTTTAAATGATAATTATCTCAAATTTTGAATTATTTTTAATTTAATTCATTATTAATTATTTAAATAATAATTTATTAAATAAATATTAGGAGTTAATTTTATGAAAATTGCAATGGTTGGTCAGTTTCCACCTCATTTTGGAGGTGTGGGAGTTCATATTCATACATTATCAAAACAGTTAGTTAAACAGGGACATGAAGTCTATGTAATTACTTATCCTCATAAAGATATTTCTGATATTGATGGAATTCATGTTATTGGAACTAAAGGTGTTAATATTCCGGGTATCAGAGGTTTAATGTTTAAAAGAAATGCTAAAAAAGCTTTAAGTGACCTTGTTAAAAAAGAAGATATTGATATAATTCATGGTCATTATTTGTTTCCTGCCGGCGCTGCTGCCGTTGAGGTTGGAAATGCAAATAATATAAAAACATATGTTACGGCCCATGGATCTGATATGTTTGAATTATATAAATCACAACCACTGATGAGACCATTCATTAAAAATGTATTAAAAAAAGCTGATGGAATTTTTGCAGTAAGTAATGCATTAAAAGATGAAATTATTGCAACTGGTGTTGAAGGAATTTCAGATAAAATTAAATTATCCTGGAATTCAGTAGATATTGAAAAATTCACAGATAATGATAATGATTCATTTAAAAAGGAGTTTAATCTCTTAGATAAACCTATTGTACTTTTTGTTGGTAATTTAATTAAAAGGAAAAATGTTGATTCATTAATTGAAGCTAAAAAAATATCTTCCAGTGATTATTATTTGGTAATTGTTGGTGATGGACCATTATATGATAAACTCAAATCTAAGGTTGAAAATGAAGAAATGTCCGATGTTATATTTGCAGGTTCTAGAACTGATGTTGAAAATATTATTCCAAGTTGTGATGTTTTAATTTTACCTTCTTTTTCAGAAAGTTTTGGTTTAGTTTTAATTGAAGCTTTAGCTTGTGGAAAACCAGTAATTGGAAGTAATGTTGGCGGAATTACTGAAATTATTAATGATGATGTAGGTTTATTTATAAATCCTAATGATATATCTTCAATTGCAAATGCTGTTGATAAAATGATTAATGATACTGATTTAAGATTAAAATTTGCAAATAATGCTAGAAAAAGAGCTATGGACTTTTCAGAAATTGTAATTCCATATGATGAGGCGATATAATGAAAAAAACTGTCAGGTCTCCAGGTTCTGCAACAATAATCAATGCTATTGCAACAGGTTATGGTTCTGCTTTTGGAATTGGTTTGGATATTGAATGTGAAGCTAAAACTGCAGATTCTGGTATAAGATGCTTTAATGATGTTGGAGCAGACAGTAATTTGATGGATTTGTGTGTTGGGAAAGTTTTTAATCATTATAATATTGATGAAAATGATTTTGGAATATCTTTAAAAACAAAATCAAATTTACCAATGGCTTCAGGACTTTCAAGTAGCAGTGCTTCATCAAATGCAATTGTTAAAGTTGTATCAACAATAATTTCTGATGAATTTAATTTAAATCCACTTACTGACTTGGAAGTTATTAATGTGGCAATTGATGCTTCAATTGAAGCAGGAGTTACTATCACTGGTTCATTTGATGATGCTACAGCATCTTATTTTGGTGGTGTTGTTGTCTGCAATAATGCTAAACGTGAATTCATAATTAAAGAAAAAATGGATGAATATCCAATTTTAGTTTATATGCCAAATTTTTACTCTAAATCTGGAGATTCAGATGCAAATAGAATGAAATTATTAGCACCATTAGTTGAAACCGCTTTTGATTTTGCATCCAAAAAAGATTATTTTAAAGCATTAAATCTTAATGGTTTATTATATTCGGCGACTCTTGGATTTGATTCTGCTATTGCTGTTGATGCACTTCAATCTGGTGCACTAGCTTCTGGATTGTCAGGTACTGGTTCATCTTTTGTTGCAGTTGTTGAAAATGAATCAATAGATGATGTTAAACAATCTTGGGATAAATATGAAGGAAGGGTTATACAAACCAAGGTTGATAATAAAGGTTGTGTATTATTGTAAATTAATTTTTTCCTAAACAAAAAAAAATAAATTAATTGTGGTGTTGTTGTATAATGGAAAAATCTTAAGATTTAAATTATATCTAATATCCACATACTTTATATAGTAGGATACTAATAAATTATATTATTATCATTCTTATCAATTTGGTGATTTTTTGGAAAATAATTGTGAATCAAAATCTTTTAATAATAAAAAAGAAGCTGAAATTCTTCTCAAAAAATCTAGAATTCGCATTGATGAAATTGATAATGAATTGTTTGATTTAATTTCTCAGAGAACCTCTCTTGCAAAGGATATTGCACTTTCTAAAGAGTATCTTGGAATGCCAATTTATGATAAAAATAGAGAAGAAGATGTTCACAAGAAAATTAAGAGATTGTCTGAAGAAAATAATCTTGATGTTGATATTATTGATCAAATAGTAGATATGCTAACTATTTTAAGTAAAAATGAGCAAAAAGAAATTTTAAGGAGGAATGTTGATGGGCAATATTAGAACTTCATTTGTTAAACGTTTAGCTAGAGAACTTATTGAAACCCATAATGGTGTTTTCACTACTGATTTTGAAGAAAATAAAAAATTAGTACAAGAATACTCAACTGTAAGTACTAAACATTTAAGAAATAAAATTGCAGGTTATGTTACAAGACTTGTAAGATTAGAACAAACTCAAGAATAAGTTTTGTTCTTTTTTTTTAACTCTTTTTTTTTAATTATTTTATAGTTTTCAACTTTTTTTCTGTGTTTTAAGGCCATGTTGAAATCCTAAAAATTTTTTCACTTGAAATTGCACATCGACTTATTTTTCGGATGGAAAATTAGTATTATTTTTATTTTATTATTGT
>CADAAJ010000120.1 GCA_902785855.1 uncultured Methanobrevibacter sp.
GTAAATAGCTCCGCCGTTTTTAGTGCCGTCAACATGACATTCGACGAATGTGCAGTTGTCGACTTGTCCGTTGGTTCCAGGATACCAGTGAATGGCACCTCCATGGCCTGAAGATGTGAGATTGTAGAAATAACAGTCCTTGATGAGACCATCCACTGAATTTTCAAGCCATTCCACTCCTCCACCATAGCCGGAATTTCCGCCATTTGCATAGGCATTTGTAATATTGCATCCAATTATATGGCTGGATACGCTTCCTTTATCCAAGTAGATATTGGCACCTGCTTTTGCAGAGTTGTGGTCGATATTTGAATCCTGTAATGTGAACCTGCTTCCTTTGTAGTAGACTCCTCCACCGTTAGTGGATGCGGTATTGTCTGAAATATTACATCCGGTGATGGTTGTGTCGCTTCCTAGAACTTCGATTGCTCCTGCCATTGCTGAAGCATTGTTGTTTGTGAAGTTGGAATTGGAAACCTTGGTTCCATCACCTGCAATTTTCAATGCACCGGCATTCTTAGCGTAACTGCTGTCAACTGAACTAAGGTATTGTTTCCTGAAATCATGATGGTTCCATCACCGCTTGAAGATTTGGAATTGCTAATGGAGACCTTTTCCAGATTGCCGTTGTTACCAAATACATAAACAGCTGAACCATCTTTTTTAGATGATGCATTGGAAATTTCCACATTGCTGATGCTGGATTTGTTTCCTAAAATGTATAATGCTCCTCCAGATGCTTCAACCTTGGAATGGTCTGCAAAACAGTTTTCAAACCGGGAATTTGTGATGTTGCACTCGTTTCCGGTTAAAAAGATCGCTCCACCTTGAATAGTGTTGGTGCCAGTATAGGTCGGACCATTGACATGGCTGTTTGTAATATTAAGCATGTCCATGACTATCCTGTCACCAGTAGCTATGATGGTACCTCCCTTGGAACTACCATGAGCACTATCCCCATGGTTTTCATCAGCAGTCAGGTTGTAGATCATACCATTGTCACCATCCCACTCGATGGCGCCTCCATCGTTATGAGCGATATTTCCAGTGAAAAGAGTATTGTTCAAGGTACAGTCATTACCATGTATGAAAACAGCACCACCATCTTCAGTAGCGGAGTTATTGATAAAGTCAGCACCAATAATATTGGTGAAATTACCGATAACATACAAAGCTCCACCAGAAGCATCATCACCGTCAAAATCAACGGAACAATTCTCAAATCTGGAATTTGTGATGTTGCAATAATTACCAGTCAGGAAGATTGCACCACCTTGAATTAGATTATGGCCTGAATCCGCTTTAGCAATACTGTTTGTAATATTGAGCTGGTCCATTTTCATGCAGGAACCTGTGATGATTATTGTACCTCCTTTTGAATTGGAAGTACCATAGCTGATAGCGCTGTTGCCGGAAGCAGTTAGATTAGAGATTTCTCCATAATCCCCCTCCCAGTCGATAGCTCCACCGTCATCACCTGCAGTATTGTCAGTGAAAATTGAATCAGATAATGTGAAATAATCTGATTTGACATACAACGCTCCTCCATCACCTGTTGAATAACAGTTGATGAATGTTGAATTGCTGATTCCTGAATGCTCTTCAGCGCCTCCTGCAGTTTCAACATAAACAGCTCCGCCTGCGGCACCATGACTATTGGAATTACTTGCATTTGCATTTTTGAAGACAATGTCCTTCAAGAACACATTATTGGAAGAGATTGTGAAAATTCTTGCCATATTTTTTGCATCTATAGTATGGGAGCCTCCGATTATGGTAATAGTGGAGTTGATGACTATGCCGTCAGTCAGGGAATCATCTTCGCCGGATGTGAATTCAAAGTCACGATCCAGTGCCACGCTGTCATCGCCATTTGCAATAGCATTTTCTATAATGCTTTTCAAATCGCTGAATGTGTTTCCACTGCCGTCAGCGGCCAGTATGCTTGCACCGAAATTTTTATTATTTTCATTATAATTTTTATTAATATCTCCACCAGGACCATCTGCAATTTCTTCAGAATCTGAGATGGAAGCTACAGAATCATCTGAAACATTCTCATCTGCAATATCAAAACCATCAACATCAGCAGATGCTAACTGATAGATATCTGATTCGATTGCGAAATTGTCATCTAATGAAGAGGAGTCAGCTGAATTTTCTGCAGCTGATGCCATAGGCATGGTAAATAAAAGACAAAAAATTAAGCCAATGATTATAAATGTCTTTTTATTCATTTACAACCTCCATTAATAAAAATCTAATCAAATAATTCGTTCAACCAATAATAATCCCCATATCTATTAAGCATTTCAACAATCACATTTAATCGCGATTGAAAAACGCACAATAAAATGAGATTATTATTTTATCTAAATACTAAATTTTGAAAATAGCTTGTCTTAAGATTTTAAACTATTTCATTCCATATCAACAATATCTTAAAATTAAAATACATTTACATATGAATTATAAATATATAATATTGATTGTCAATACTAATATAAATTATATAATACTAACTATTTATAGTTTAATAAAACAATAATTAAAAACTTAAACCATAATTCATAGATTAAAAATGCATTAAAATCATCATTGCAGTGTTTTAACTCCATTAAATCCAATTGAATTCAATATGTTTTTGGATAACTATAAATAGTTTTTTTAAAAAATATACAAGGGCCTATTAATTAAAATTAATAGGAGTATTAAAATATGGGTCTCAAAAACAAAACAAAAAAAATAGGAAAAGAATTTCTCATTTTAATGAAGAGCATATTGATCTTACAATAGTGATTAAACAGCAGATGCTGATTGCTATCGGATATCCGAGAACAGCTATGATAAAACCTACTATGAATATGGCAAATGGAATATATAAAGCCTCTTTAACATTCAAAGCACTTTTTAGATAATCTTCGTTTTTCTTGTTGATTTTTAATAATGACTGTGCCATGAAATACAAGATGATATCCACTATGATGAAGTCCAATCCATATAAGGCCTGTGGAATAAATGAATTAGGATTATTGGCTACAAAAGTAGTTAGATATGGAATCAATGAGAAGACAAACATCAATAAAATATTCTGCCAGATGATTTTTGTATTGATCTTATCCACATGATTGTAGATTATATGGTGGTATTGCCATAGATTTGCGCATACTAGAAAACTTATAACATAAGCAAAATAAGATGTTTTCAAAGCCCATAAAGAAGCAAGAGATGCAGTTGCAGGCTGGGGCAGCTCCAAAACAAGCACGGTTACTATGATTGCAATAATCGCATCATAAAATGCTTCAAGCCTGCCGGTTTCCATAAAACTTTTAGTATCCATATGTAAATATTTCTTTAAATTAACTATTTATAATTTTGTAAATTGAAAAAAT
>CADAAJ010000121.1 GCA_902785855.1 uncultured Methanobrevibacter sp.
AGTTTGAATTAGTTAATAAACCATTTTTACCATACCAGTATATAGCACCACCATTAGCAGCATGTCCGTTTATTAATGTTAAATTATTTAATGTAACATTATCAGCATTTACATAAAATATTCTAAGTTTACCTTTAGCATCAATTGTATGATTATTACCCTGAATTGTTATTTTTTTATCAATTTTTATTCCATTTGTCAAAAATGCAGAATCAAATTCATCATAATACTTATAATCATGAGTTAAATTTAAAATATCAGTTGCATTTGCCAAAGACAAGTTTAAATAAGTGAATGAATCTTCAGGAATATAATAAATTAATTTATAAGATTTAACACCTAAAGAAATTAAAGTGATATTAACAATACCAGTTCCATTTAAGAAGTATGTTGCATTATCTGATCTTAATCCTGATTTTGACAAATTACCCATATTTACTGTGTAATTAAAGATTTTTGGAAGTTCATTATCTAATTTTCTATGAGTAATAGAAGAATCAGACCTTCTAAATAAGTCTAATGCAAATGTAACATTACATATATCATTTTTTAGTAAATATAAAACATTTGTTTCAATATTTAAGAAATACCAATTATTTATAGTAGTTTTACCATTTGTTATTGGATTTACATTTTTATTTTGTAAAGTATTTCCCCACCAGTTATTATTAGCTGTAATAGAAGTAACAATACTACTGCCTGCACTTGGTACAGTGTGATTTAAGATAATACAATCAGAAATATTAACCTTTTTATTATCAGAATATAAAAGTGGTCCACCAACTGCAAGATTATTGATAAATAATGATGATAAAATAGTTAATGGTGAATCTGTATGAATTCCACCACCATTACCTGATGCAGAGTTATTTATAAAAGAACAATTTTTAATAAAAGCCCTATTTATAGATAGGTAGAAATAAATTGATGCAGAGTTATTTATAAAAGAACAATTTTTAATAAAAGCCCTATTTATAGATAGGTAGAAATAAATTGCACCACCAAATGATTCTAAACCAGATGCTTTTTTCATATAATTATCTTTAAAAATTGTATTTGTGATATCTACATATGCTCCGGAATCAACACCTAATGCTCCACCTTTATCTGAAGCATAATTTTTACTAAATAGTGAATTGTCAATATTAACATGGCAATTAAAAATAGCTAATGCACCTGCATCACCAGCATTACCAGAATTAACATTACTAGCACCATTTTCAATAAAGTTTGAATTATTTATTAATCCATAATCTCCATACCATCCAACTGCACCACCAGCCCAATGATTTCCATTAGCAATATTGTTTGTGAAATTACAATAATCAATTGTACCGTTTACACCCATCCAAAGTACAGCACCTGCCTGAGTAGTAGCATAATTATTTTTAAATATAGAATATTTTAAAAGCAGATCCATTAACAAATGTTAAATTAGCAATAGTGACATTGTCTGCTGTGATATTCATAAGACGTATTTTATTTTTACCATCTATAGTGAATCCATTACCATTGATGTATATGGTCTTGTTAATATCTATGCATTTAGAAATAAATTCAAAATCATATTCATCATAATATTTGTAATTGTGAGTTAAGTTTAAAACACCTGTAGCATTTGCCAAGGTTATATTTAAAGCAGATATTGAATCTTCGGGAACATGGAATACACTTTTAACTGCAGTGATACCTGAATGTTTAGCAGTTAAATTATAAACACCAATATCACCTATTTCAAATGTTAAATTAGCATTGTTTTTATTTAAAGTCACATTATTAATTGACAATACCCCATCATCAGATGTTAAATTAAAATCAATTGGATATGAATATTCAAATCCGCGTAAAGTAACAACACCTGTAGAAGTGGAAAGCTGATCTAATCTAACTGTAATATTAGAAATTACATTAGTTAAAGAATATGTTGGAGTTGCATCCATATTTAAGAAATACCAATTAGTTAAACTAGTTCTATATACTTTTGGAATTACAGTAGTTTTATCATTTAATGTATTACCAAACCAATTATTATTAGCAATACTATTTGCAACTGAAGAATAAATTGTATATTGACCACTTCCAGTTGCAATATTATCTAAAATTACTGAATCAGACAAATTAGTATTTGCAACAGATGAATATAAAACAGAAGCAATACCTGCAGTATTATATTTGAATAATGATGAAGTAATCTTAGCAGCAGTAGTAGTATATATTGCACCACCATTACTAGTAGCAGTATTACTTAAAAATGTACAGTTATTAACTGTAGATGAACTACCATAAAGTAATATTGCTCCAGCATTTCTATTAGCTTTATTGTTAATAAATATACAATTTGTAATTGTTCTACTAGCTTGATTTTCTGTATGAATTGCACCACCATCATAAGTAGTAGCACTATTACCTATAAAAGTACAATTATCTAATGTCATATAAGAACCAGTGTAAGATAATGCTCCACCATAGTTAGTTGCAGTATTATTTATAAATGTTGAGCCAGTAATAACACCATTATTACCAGTCCATCTAATAGCAGCACCAGCACGGGCATTGACAGTTATTCTATTATTAATAAATATAGAATTAATAACACTACCATAATTACCCTGCCAACATATAGTAGCACCATGATCATTACCAGAACAGTTTGTAAAATTACAATTAATTACACTATTATATTGACCAGATACATATAATCCAGCACCATAATGAGGAGTTCCACTGACAGACTGATTATCAACCCTACAGTTGGTTACATTACAGTATTTTCCAGAAATATAAACTGCACCACCATTCAGTGCTTTATTATTAAGAAAAGTACAATTATTAACATAATTATATGAAGAAGAACTCTGGAATAAAATAGTACCATGTGAAGTAATTGAATTAGAAACAAAATAAGAATTATTAACTAAAGCTCCAGAACCAACAAAACGTACTACACCCCCATTGTCCGTATCAGCAGTTCCAGTCAATTTGTTATTATCAAAATAACATTTATCAACAATACAAGTTATATCTCTAGTATTTCCAGCATTTGAATTAAACGCAGCCCCACCATAATAAGCAGAATTACCTATAAAATTACAATCAATAATTTTATAACTTTTAACAGCACCCCTATCATTTATAGCACCACCCCATCTTGTAGAAGTATTATTTGTAAAGTTACATGATATTATTGTAGTATTTGATCCATAAAGATATAATGCACCACCATAACCCTCTGAACCAGAATGAGACAAATGAAATGAAGAATTAGAAATAATTGAATTATTTCCATATAAATATATTGCTGCAGCAGCCCTATCATTAGATGAAGAACCATTTAATTTATTTTCTATAAACCTACAATTATTAATATCCACCGTACCTGCAGTATATATAGCTCCACCACGAAGAAGTGCACTATTCTGTATAAAACTACAGTTTTCTATAGTAATATTTTTAAAATCAGTCTGAACATAAATAGCACCACCAGCAGTATTATGACGCCCATGAGTAAAAATTATATTTTTAAGAACAACATTAGATGCATTAATTTCAAAAATTCTTTTAGCACCCATTGCATCGATAGTATGACCATTACCATTTATTATAATTGATTTAGAAATTTTTATTCCTGTTGCAAGAATACTACTGTCATTAGTTGAATTATAAATATAACTTTTATTCAGATTTAGTGTAGATTCAGCACTTTCAATATCATTTGCTAAATCAGTGAATGTAGCTTCCTCTCCATCACCTAAGATTTCATTAGAATTTGATTTAACAATATCAACATTATCTTTATCTGATAAAGTATTATTTACACCATTATCTGCAGCACTAACAACTGATAAAGATAATACAACCGCGAAAATCAAAATTATAAATATTATTTTTGATTTAAACTTAATAATTAAACCCCCACCATTATTAAATAAATAATCAATTTCTAATTTTTTAGAAATTTATAATATATAATATTATATATCTTTAATTTAATTAATATAAAAAAGTTTTCAATAGACTCCAAAAAATTATATATTAATATTATCATAAATTAAAATATAAGGTGATTTTTAATGTGTTCAACCGGAGGGCCAATGGCCGATATAGATATAAAAAAATTGAAAACAAAAAAATACCAATGCAAAAAATGTGGGAATTCATTTAAAGGCATTGGAAAAAAAGTTATTTGTCCATCATGTCAAAGTGATGATGTTGAATTAAAAGAG
>CADAAJ010000122.1 GCA_902785855.1 uncultured Methanobrevibacter sp.
TCCCCAATCCCCAATCCCCATTTATTAAAAGTTCGAAAAATAATTATTTTTAAATAAAAAAATTATTTAAAAAATAATTAATTTATTATAAATAAAATAAAAAAAATTAATTTAAAGAATAATGAAAATATCATGTTTTTTTATATTTAAATTCTTTTTTATAAAATATATTGCTTAATATTTATTATAAATTTAAAGATACGATACTATTATTTTATGCTTTATCAATATAATCAGCGAGAACTGGTAATTCTTGTTTAAGTCCTTTTCTTTTTCTGATAGCCATGGTAATTTCATAAGCTTTTGATTTAACATCAAATGGATCTTGGTTAATTAAATCCCAATGGTCAAATGTACATTGTGGGAAAGCTTGACCTGAAGTGAGTGATCTTAAATGAGCAGTGAAACCGAAAGATTCTGATACAGGTAAGTAGGCTTTAACTTCTAATAATGGAGTACCTTGGACGGATTCTTCATTGAAGACAACTCCTCTTCTTTGGGAGAAGCATTGATAAACACCACTCATGACATCTTGTGGGGTAGCAATGTTACATAAGTAGATGGGTTCTTGGTATCTTGGAGTACCAGTCATTTCAGAGGCATAGTAAACTCTTCTAGCAGTTGGGATAATTTGTCCACCACCTCTGTGAATGGCATCGTTATGTAATTCAACATCTTGAATTCCAAATCTAACTCCTCTTAAAGATTCTTCAGCTAAAACTCCTTCTTTTGTAACAGTTTGGAAAGCAGCTTCCATTGAATCTCTAATTTCGTTCAAGTATTGGACTGCTTTAGTTTGATCAATTAAGAAGTTTGGACCAGCTTGGTCAGGACCGAATACCCATAATTTTTTAGCATCATGTTGATCCCATTCATATTTATCAATTAAAGTTCTTGCGGTAACTTTGAGATCGTCAGCAGCACTGACAGTACCAGCTTCAATTTCATTAACTAATTCTTCAGATAAAGGTTCAGCTATAACATATAATCTGTTGTGTTTATTTGGAGATTTAGCTAAACAGATTTGGGATGATTTAGCAGTGACGGTTTCTTTATAGGGTACAACTGGGTCAGATTTAACAATTTCAACTTTGGCATAATCTTCAACTAAATCTTTAAGGCAAATTTCTAAATGAAGTTCACCGCAACCGCAGATAATATGTTCAGTTTCAGTATTAATAACTTGGACTAATGGATCAGCTTTTGACATTTTTAATAAACCTGAAACTAATTTTGGTAAATCAGCAGGGTTTTTGGCGTTAACGGCAACTCTGACGACTGGGGAGACAGAGTATTTCATGGATCTGATGGTACAAGCAGCTGCAGAAGTTGAAATAGTACCTTGTTTTAAAATAGCTTCATCGACACCGACTAAAGAACAAGTATTACCACATGGGACATCAACAACATCTTCAGCTTTTCTTCCCATCATAAGGACTACTCTTTGGATGGTTTTAACATGGAGATCAACTTGTTTTCCTGGTTTATAATTGGGTCCTAAAATTCTAACTTTTTCTCCTTGTCTGACTTTTCCTGAGAAAACTCTACCAAAGGCATAGAATCTTCCACTATCACTGGTGGGTACCATTTTTGATACAAACATCATAACTGGACCTTCTGGATCACATGCCATCATAGCTTTAGCACATTCATCATCCATTGGTCCTTGATATAAGTATAAAGTTCTATATTTTTGGGAAACTCTTGGTGAAGGTAAATGAAGAATAATCATCTCAAGTAAAGCTTCAGAAGCATTAATCCATTTTTGCATAACTTTTCTCATTAAATATTTTCCTTGTAATTCTAATTCTTCTCCTTTAAGTTCTATTCCGAGTTTTTTTAATAAAGGTTGATATACTTCTTTTTTTCCTTCAGAAACTTTATTTGCTAATGTGATTAAAGGTTCTAAAACATTTGCACAAAAAGCTCTTTTGACAGTATCATCTTCTGGTTCATCTGACCATTTTTTTGATTTAGGGTTGAAGTAATTATCTCCCCATAATCTTTTAATGAATTTTTTTTTGTCTTGTTTGAATTTAGCAGCATACATTTTAGCAAAAGTGGTAAGAGTGAATCCCCAACCATGAAGAGCAGATCCAAAAGCAACTGTACCACTATCTGGATATACTTGAAGATCTCCCATAGTGTCTTCATTTTGATATGTGGAAATGATAACGTTAGCATTTTCAATAACTCTTAAGAAATTTTGATACATTGTTTCAGAATTATGTTTTAATTCGAAAAGAGCACGATCACATTTGTTAATCATAAGGACTGGTTTAATAAGTTCTTGTAAAGATTGTCTTAAGACAGTTTCAGTTTGAACACAAACACCTTCGACATAATCGACGACAACGAGGGCACCATCGGTAACTCTGAGAGCAGCAGTGACTTCAGAAGAGAAATCGACATGTCCAGGAGAATCAATTAAGTTAATTAAAAATTTGTCCATTTTTCCAGTATCAGTAAAGTCATATTCGTAGTATAAAGAGACACCAGTAGATTTAATTGTAATACCACGCTCGGCTTCATCTTGACGAGTATCTGTATATCTTAAATCACCTGCTTTTTCTTGGGCAATGATACCTGCACGGGCGATTAAAGAGTCTGTTAAAGTTGATTTACCATGATCTACGTGGGCAATAACAGACATGTTTCTAATGTTGTTTTGGTCATCCATAATTTCTCTAACTTGTTCAATAGTGAAATTTACCATTTTGTATCTTTAAGAATGATAAAAATTAATTTTTGGGAAATAAATATTAATTTTAAATTATATTAATAAATATATATATTAATTATAATTATTATTTTTTATTTTCATTTGAATTAAGATAAATATTTAATTAAATATTTTAAATATAAAACAAATTATATGGGGATTGGGGATTGGGGATTGGGGATTGGGGATTGGGGATTGGG
>CADAAJ010000123.1 GCA_902785855.1 uncultured Methanobrevibacter sp.
GGTGCTGTCACTGCTACAGGATATAGTTTTATTGAAGATTCAATATTTATCAATAATAGTGCTGGAAGTTATGGTGGAGCTGTTGATTTAACAAATTCAGTCATTGAAAATTCCACTTTAAAAGACAACAATGCAATATTCGGAGGAGGATTATATATCCAAAATTCCAGAGTGACCAATTCCACTTTCATAAATAATGTTGCAAAAATTGGAAATTCAATATATATCCTCAATATTGCCAATTTAGAAAACAATACTATTCTAAATGAAGATATTTATACATTCAGTGAAGCGGATGGTCAAATTATTGGTCAACATGATATTAATATGATGATGCAGACAGCTGATGGATATTTAGCATATTGTGCTGAAGAATTCAATTCAAGTCCTTATACTGGAGTTTATGATCATACAATGGGAAAGTTACTGAATGCTATTAACCATGAATCCGTCAGTGAACATCTTAAAATTTTGATTTATCAATATATTGATCACATGCAGGATTTAAAAGATAATGATTTTCATAATTATGTTTGGGCTTTTACTGACCATGAATACTGGAATTCTAAAGACCCAATCGTTCAGGAAGTATTAAGATTATATGAAAATGGTTTTAGAGTACCTAGTGTAAATGCATGTAAAGTACTTTCAAATGGAACATTGATGTATTTCAACTTTTCATCAATGATAACACCATCCGGCCAACAAAATATGTTTTTATTTAAATTCTGGTATGGAAACCAAATTAATGAAACTTTAACTAAAGAAGCATTAAATAAAACAGCAAAAAATGGAGATTATGTTGATTATCGTCTTGTTGTTACAAATAAGGGAACTGAACCCGTTTATAGTATATGGGTTGAAGATAATGATTATTCCAAAGGTTTGATTTATGAATCCTGGAGATCTGAGATTGGAAACTGGAACTATAATAATTCAACTGGTCAGTGGCAATTGGATGTATTAAATCCGTCACAATCAGCATCAATTATTTTAAGGTTTAAAGTATCTGGATACGGTAAATTATACAACAATGCAACTTCCGGTATCGGCAACATAACTGTTACTAATTCTACTGATGACATTTATGTCTATACTCCTAATTTCACTGTTGAAAAAATCGCTTTAGATAAAATTGTGGTATTAGGAAACCAGACAAAATTTGAAATTATCGTAAAAAATACAGGAGAACTAGATTTAAACAGTATCTTTGTCGAAGAATTTTCTTATACTGGTTTAATTTATGCAGGCTGGAAGGAAAATAAGAATTGGAATTATTCTTATACCAATAACAAACATAGATGGACCCTTAATGGAACATTACCTATTGGTGGTAATAGTAGTTTCATCGTAATATTCAATACAACTGCTCGAGGCAATTTTACAAACATTGTTGTGTCTGGTAGTAATAAAACAGATAATAAAACAGTCAATGATACCGTGGAAGTTTTAAGTTACAATTTAACAGTTAATAAAAAAACTATAACTAAAAAGGTTAAAGTTGGATCTAAAGTTGAATTTGAAATTATTGTTAAAAATACTGGGGATTTGGTATTAGAAGATATTTTTGTTTGTGAAAGTAAGTATGATTCTGGGCTTGTTTATTTAAGATATTATTCAGTGAAAGGTAACTGGAAATATTCTTATAACAATGGTAAATTCTTGTTCAAATTAGATTCACTTAATATTGGTGAATCTGCAAGTTTTAGGGTGATATTTAAAGTAAATAAAATTGGAAATCTATCTAATACTGTAGAAGCTGGTTTTAATAATAATACATTCTCCAATTCAACAAATACTACTGAAGTTGTAAATGAAAGCATTCCTCAAAAGCAAAACAGTACTATTGATACAAAAACAATAGAAATCAATAAATCTCAAGAAAATTCAGTTGACAAACAAATGAACGATAAATCTACAGGTAACCCAATACTTGTACTGTTGTTAGCTTTAATAATTATACCTCTTAGAAGATTTAAAAATTAAATCTTCTATTTATTTTTTAACTCATTTAAAATATTTTTCAATATTCATTAAGCCATTATTAAATTCTTTAACTTCTTTTGAATTAACTTCTTCTGTTAAATCAGCCATATACGAATTATACATATGAATAGCTAATAAAACAACAACCATTATTCCACCAAATAACAATATGAATTCGGCTGCGGTTTGACCATTTTGATCCATTAAAATCCCCCCACAAGCATTGACCCGCCAAATGTTGAAACTATATAAAATATAATAAAAGATGCAGCTGTCAATGGAAATGAAAATTTAATTCCTTTTTTAATATCACCATACATTATCAGACTAATTATAAAACCAACTAAAATTGAATGTAGAATCAAATAAATCTCACCTGCCATTGGAGCAGTTATAATAATTTGAGAATCCATTCCATAACTTTGCATGAAGTTTGAATATATTCCAACCATACCAATTGCAAATGGTGTTGCTATAATAGCTGAAATTATCAAAAACATTACAGACATCATTACAGCAGATTTTCTCTCACGTTTAAGTGCAAGTAAATCCCTCAAGTCATCTGAAACATCAGATATTACATGAGATATACTTGACCCACTTTTACGCCCATCCAAAATTATTCCAAAAACTCTTTCCAATTCTTTTGATTTCAAACGTTTACTCATAGCTCGCCACGCATCATCAAAATTACGACCCATTTGAATTTCTATAATAGTTCTACGCATTTCATCATAGAGTGGACCTCTTCCGTACTGTGACATATCCTCCATTGCGTTTTC
>CADAAJ010000124.1 GCA_902785855.1 uncultured Methanobrevibacter sp.
TTATTTATTACCTCGTTCAGAAAAGTACTTATGTTACGAACATCTTGCTAAATGACAAATTACTATAAATCTTTCAAACTACAAAATTGTAATTTATTGTTCACCTTATTATTTTTTATAGCCATTCCTTATTATTTTTTATATAAATTTTTTTATATATTTGAATAAATAAAGCATATATAATCATCAAAGCCATAATCCATAGTAAATACAAATATGGTAATTTACTTAGGTCAAATATAATAGAAATGTTAGTAAAAGAAATTACTAATGTTATAAATACTACTGCAAAAGTCGAAATCAAAAGTTGTTTAGATGATTTGCTTTGGATAAAAGGCACTTTATTGGTTCTAATCAAATGAATAATTAATGTTTGTGATAATATTCCAAATACAAACCAACCACTTTGGAACATAACAGCTTGCTCAGCTGTGTTGTATCTAAAAACATACCATAAAATCAGAAAACATAATACATCTAATACTGTACTAATTAATCCAAAATTAAACATAAATTTTTTTATTCCACTTGTATTCCATGTTTTAGGTTTCTGAACATATTCATTATCTACATTATCAAATGGCATACCAATTTGAGCAAAATCATTTAACAAATTTTGAATTAATATATGAATTGGAAGCATTGGTAAAAAAGGTAAAAATATACTAGCTATTATTACAGAAATCATATTTCCAAAATTTCCACTTGTTGCCATTTTTATATATTTTAGAAGATTAGTAAATGTCTTTCTTCCATTAATAACTCCTTCTTCCAAAACATTTAAATCTTTTTCAAGTAATAAAATATCAGCGGTTTCCTTTGCTATATCTACTGCCGTATCTACTGAAATTCCAACATCTGCTTGTTTTAGTGGTGGGCTATCATTAATTCCATCTCCCATATATCCAACTGTATTACCATTTTCTTGTAGTATCCTAACAACTCGTTGTTTTTGCAATGGCGATAATTTTGAGTATAAGTGGCATTTTTTTACTTTTTCCTTTAATTCTTCATCCGTAAAACTATCTATATCTTTTCCTGAAATACTATTTTTAGTATCAATTCCAACTTTTTGACATACCTTAATTGCAACACCTTCGCTATCTCCTGTTAATACTACTGTATCAACTCCATATTTTTTCAAAGCTTTTATTGCACTCTTTGCAGATTCTTTTGGTGGATCTAAAAATCCAACAAAACCTATTAAAACCATATTACTCTCATCTTGCACACCAAATGTATTAACATCATGTATTTCATTTTTTTGAGCAACAGCTAATATCCTAATACCATCATTGTTATTTCCTTCATATACTCGATATGCTTGTCGTCTTAAGTCATCTGTTAATTCTATTGCTTTTCCATCAAAATCAATATAGGAACAAATAGAAAGCACTTCATCTACAGCACCTTTTGTAATTAACTGTCTCTTTCCATTTTTATCTTTTAAAACTACACTCATTCTTCTTCTTGAAAAATCAAAAGGTATCTCATCTTCTCTTATATATTGTTCTTTTAATAAATTCATGTTTTCTTTTTCAGCTCTTGAAATAATTGCAACATCTATTAAGTTCTTAAGTCCAGTTTGAAAATAACTATTTAAAAAAGCATGTTTTAAAATTCTTAAGCTTTCCTTACCAGAAGCATCCATGTATTTTTCTAAGATAACCTTATCTTCTGTTAAAGTTCCTGTTTTATCTGTACATAAAATATTCATCTGTCCAAATGTTTGAATGCTACTTAATCTTTTTACAATTGTTTTCTTTTTAGACATTTCTACTGCACCTTTTGCTAAAGTCGAAGTTGTTATTACTGGTAGCATTTCAGGAGTTAATCCAACCGCAATAGTTATTGCAAAAATTAATGAAGACCATATATCTCCTACTGAAAAACAGTTTACTATTAAAACTATTGGTACTAATATAAACATAAATTTTATTAATATTTTAGTTATATCGTCAATTCCTTTTTCAAAAGTATTTTTCTCTGCTACACTATAAAGAGATTTTGCCATACTTCCAAAATAAGTATTATTTCCAGTTGTTAATACTACCGCTTTACTACTTCCACTAACTATATTTGTTCCCATAAATCCAATATTTGAAATATCTGTTATTGTATCAAATTTTTTTAATTCAGAAAATTTTTCTACTGGATTTGATTCACCTGTTAGTGATGCTTGATCTATAAATAAGTCTTTTGTTTCAATAAACCTAACATCTCCTGGAATCATATCGCCTGATGATAATTTTACAATATCTCCTGGTACAACATTTTCTATATCAATTGTTACTTGGTTACCATCTCTTATAACATCCATCTTATTGCTAATCATCTTTTTTAATTTTTTGGCTGCATTATCAGATTTTGTTTGTTCATTAAAAGAAATAATCGCAGAAATTATAACTGTACTAATAATTAAAATAAAAGTTGCATAATCTTTTTGAGTCGCTATAACTACATCAGTTATAAAAGTAATAATAGCAACAATTATTAAAACAATATTAAATGGATTTATAAATGCTTCTTTTAATTTATGCCAAATTGTATTGTTTTCTTTTATATCTATTATATTTTTACCATATTTCTCTATTTTTTCTTCTTCATTGATTATACTTATTCCTTCTAATGATGTATCATATTTTTTTAAAAGTTTCTCTAAATTTAATTTACTGTCTTTTATAATTAAACTCTCTATATTTTTCAAATTTTCATTATTAGTATTTTTCATTCTTTTTCTCCAATCTCAACAATAAATTACTATTT
>CADAAJ010000125.1:0-1427 GCA_902785855.1 uncultured Methanobrevibacter sp.
TAAGATAAATAGTAATTTACCTGGCATAACTTCACTGAAAATATTTGATTTTGCAGTGATGTTAACAGTCTTGTTGTTGGTTGTAAGAGAAGTCACATTTGCATATAATTTCATGTTTGTGAATAATGTTTCAGCAATTTCTGTGTAGTATAAATCACCTTTATGGCTAACGATAATCCAATAATCACCAGCATCATCTAAAACTATTTCACCGTTTTCGTCAGTGACGTTAATTTTATCTATAATCTTTCCATTAACAACACCTTTAACAGTGATGTTTTGACCGGCTGCCTTATTGGATCCAGACAATGTAGCACTGACTGTTGCAATTCCATTTGCTCCCCAATATGTCACATTGGTAAAAGTAACTTCAGCATCATTGGAATAGATTGCATTTAAAAGGTTATTCTGACCTGTGAATGTAATTGTAATATTATTATCATTTTTAACTACATCTAAATCTCCTGCATTTGCCCTATTGTTTAAGAAAGTAGAATCAGAAACAGTTAAAGTATTTGAATAATACGCTTGGTAGAAGTAAATTGCAGAACCAGTAGTAGCATTATTGCCAGTAAAATTACAATTTGTCACAGTACCTGTACTACTTAACCTAATTGCACCACCATCTCTATTTGCAGTGTTGTTAGTAAAATTACAATTTGTCACAGTACCTGAGCCCATGTTTATAGCACCACCCTCTCCAGAAGAAGTGTTGTTAGTAAAATTACAATTTGAGACATTACCAATACTAGAGAAGTGAACTGCACCACCAAAACTGTAATCTCCAGCGGCTTTGTTATCAACAAAATTACAATTTGTCACAGCACCTGTACTACTAAACCTAATTGCACCGCCCCATTGAGAAGCAGTGTTATTAATAAAATTACAATTTGACACAGTACCTGAAGTAGCTGAACCACTAAAGTAAATTGCTCCTCCATCACCCTCATAATTAGCATTTATAATGGTTAGATTTTTAATTGTTACACCAGAAGCATTTACATAAAATGCACGGATGTTTGATCCAGTCATATCAATGGTTGCCCCTTTTCCGTCAATAACACTATCTGCAACACTGATGGAAATAGTATTTCCTGTATCATAGGTATAATAATCGTGTTGAAGTTCAATGTTTCTTCCAGAACCAATTTCAGCTGACAGTCCAGAATAGGTTCCGGAATTGTCACTCAATACATCAGTATCATTTTTAGCACTTAGAGTCTCGTCATTATCATTTAAAGCCAATTCATCGTTTTCTTCACTTGTTTGCAGATTATCCTCAATAATATCATTATCAACGGATAACCCAATAGTATTTGTATCCTCACTTGCTAAAGTATCATCTATTTCACTTGCACTAACACAAGTTATGCTTAATAGAAAAACAGCAAGCACCAGCATGAACATTATTTTCTTGTATTTCATTT
>CADAAJ010000125.1:1433-4182 GCA_902785855.1 uncultured Methanobrevibacter sp.
CTTGTATTTCATTTTCTCCCTGAACCCCTGAAAATTAAATGCTAAAAAATGTTTTATTTCATTCAAAGAATCATAAAAATACATGTCCTTTGTTTAAAACTTCTAAAACATGAATAAAAGTCTATCCCATAATATATAAATACATAACTATTTTGAACAATGAAGAGGATATAAACTTATAATTAAAATAATACCCATTACAACATTCACAAAATTCTTGACCACCAATAACTGCAACAATTCTTCAGAAACGGTTAAAAATATCTCATTTACATTCCACCATGCGTAAAAATATTAATCATTAATGATAGCAAATAAAGCACATGGAATAGATTTGTTCATGATTGCCAATCATAAGAAATGCAGGTGCATATTGCACCTACACAAATTTAAATTATTCCAAGTTTTTTAGCGGTCTTTTCATCAACCTTACCAGTCACTTTAAGGCCTTTGTCCTTTTGGAACTCCTTGACGGATCTTTCAGTGCAGCTTTGGAACTTGCCGTCAACCTTAAGGTAGTGTCCTTTGTATGAAAGGTAGTATCCGTGGTCTTTTAGGGCCTGTTGGATTTCCTTGACGGTTGATTTGTCCTTGCTTCCTTTGGATACTGTCTTGAAGGATACAATAACTTTAATATTGGCTTTTTTGGATACCTTATTGTAGTACTTGTTTCCTTTATAGGTTATTGTTGCCTTGAAGGTTCCTTTCTTGTTTAGGTTGGTAATCTTGAAGGTAGCCTTGCCTTTACTGTTGGTAGTGGCCTTGTAGGTTTTTCCTTTGACTTTCAGGGTGACTTTAGCCTTCTTGATTGCCTTTCCAGTGTTGTCCTTTAAAACAATTGTGTATTTTTTAGTTTTAGGAGTTGTCTTATAGGTTTTCTTTTTAGCAGTCAATTTAGGAGTAGCCTTCTTAACAGTAACCTTAATGTCTTTAGTTGACTTGTCATATTTGGTATCGCCGTTGAATGTTACCTTAGCAGTGTATGCTTTAGGAGCAAGTCCTTTGGTTGATACCTTGACCTGACCGTTCTTGTCGGTTGTGTATGTTTTGGCACCATTTAAATCAACAGTTACTTTAACACCGCTTAAAGCTTTGCCAGTAATGTCTTTCAATGTGATAACCAAATCTTTGTTAACATTATAGGTAGTAGTTATTGCATTGCCTGTTAATTCAGTTTTAAGTTTATTAACTGTTATTGTAGCGTTTTTAGTTACGTTATTGTGATTATTGTCAGCTATTGTTGTAACAGTTAAGGTATATGTTCCTGCGTCTAAAGCGGGAATGGAAATTACAAATCCATCAACCTTAACTTCGCTCTCTCCAATCTTAGCTGTGATTCCAGTAGCTCCTGTAGTTGTTACAGTAACATTTTTGGTTTCACCATAATCTAAAACAATATTATCAAGTGTTATTGTTGAATTAACTTTATTGATTGTTACTGTTCTGTTGATCTCTTGGAATTCAGCATATTCAGTATAGAAAAAGGCAATATAAGAACCGACCGGTAAATCTGGAATCCATCCTTCACCGCTTAAACAAGTATAATTGCGAACCCATTCACCATTGTCTTTAAAGTATACACTTATTGAGATATTTCCATTAGTTACAGGAATGCTGCTGTTTGTTTTTAAATCAAATGTTAATTTCTCACCTGAGCCATAAACTGTTGTAAAATTATTAACATTTAATGTAGGCGGACAAATAAATGTATTTACATTATCACCAGAATTTCTTTTAAAAATACAAGTATCTGCAGTAGTAAACCACCCCAGACTATAAATAGCACCACCATGTGATGCAGAGTTATCAGCAAAATTACAATTTGACAGATTACCAGTACCCAAGAAGTAAACTGCACCACCACCATAGTCTGCAGTGTTGCCAGCAAAATTACAATTTGTCACAGTACCCTCACGATTGAAGTAAACTGCACCACCACAAATATAATCTCCAGTTGCTTTGTTATCAGCAAAATTACAATTTGACACACTACCAGTATTCAAGAAGTAAACTGCACCACCATCTCCAGAAGCAGTGTTGTCAGCAAAATTACAATTTGACACATTACCAGTACTTGAAAAGTAAACTGCACCACCATTATAGTCTACAGTGTTGCCAGCAAAATTACAATTTGTCACAGTACCTGAAGTAGCTGAAACACTAAAGTAAATTGCTCCTCCTTGACCATCATAATTAGCATTTTTAATGGTTAGGTTTTTAATTGTTACACCGGAAGCAGTTACAGTGAATGCCCTGATTGTTGATCCGTTCATGTCAATGACTGCACCGTCACCATCAATGACCTTATCGGACTCAGAGATGATAATGAATTTTGCACCATCATTAAAAGTATAGTTCTTATGTTTTAATTTAATGTTTCCTGGCTGGTTAATTTCATTGGCCAAATCAGAATATGTAGCTGAATCCGCACCCAATACATCAGTATCAGTTTGCGCAATAGCCTCATCATAATCAGTTGAAGCCAATGCCTCGTTTTCTTCACTTGTTTGCAGATTATCCTCAATAATATCATTATCAGTGGATAACTCGATTGTATTTGCATTTTCACTTGCTATAGTATCCCCTATTTCACTTGCACTAACACCTGCAATGCTCAATAGAAAAACAACAAGCGCCAATAGGATTATTGTTTTCTTGTATTTCATTTTCTCCCTGAACCCCTGAAAATTAAATGCTAAAAAATGTTTTATTTCATTCAAAGAATCATAAAAATACATGTCCTTTGTTT
>CADAAJ010000125.1:4259-6202 GCA_902785855.1 uncultured Methanobrevibacter sp.
CAAAAAATCATATATATAATTCAAAAAATTTAATTACTGTGATTAAAAAATTATTATTCATGAACATCAAAGCACCCATAATTATGGAGTTAATTTTCATCGCGATTTCTGTTTTGATATATATTATAACTTCCAACACATTTTTCATATTCAATTTCCTCTATATCGGAACTGCAATATCTGTTGGACTGTACATGATGGGTAAAAATAACAGATACGCAAGAAACCTGATTATGCTTGCAGTTGGATGTTACCTGTTTGTTTATGTTGGTATTTTAGGTCATGAAAACTTGTCCCTGTCCGGATTTTGGTATTACTTAAGTTTAGGTGTTTTTGAAGGGGCTGTTATTCATTTTCTAATTGCAAAAATCCTTGGACCATTACTTTTTGGCCGAGGATGGTGCGGCTATGCCTGCTGGACGGCAATGATATTGGATTTGCTGCCTTACAAAACCCCTCAAAACGAAAGGAAAAACTGGGGGTATGTCAGATACATATTATTTGCCGCAATATCATGCGGTGTATGTTCACTATTCGTTTTTAAAGTTGCCAATCTTGATTCAATAATATTTTACCTGTTTATTTTAGGAAATATTATTTACTATATTCTTGGGATTGTTCTGGCATTTTATCTTAAAGATAATCGTGCATTTTGCAAATATGTTTGTCCGATTACCGTATTTTTAAAGATTTCAAGCTATTTTTCACTTTTAAGAGTTGAAGTCAATGAAGATAAATGCATCAATTGCGGCAAATGTGTAAAAGCATGTCCAATGGACGTTGAAATGTTAAACAATTCCAGATACTGAATGTATATTGTGCCTTGATTGTGTTCACAGTTGTCCGAATGATGCCCTGAAATTATGATTTTACCGGATTTAATTTGAAAAATTAAGTTTTTCCAGTCATCATATGATCTTTTGAATAAAAACTAGAAATATTAAAAACATAGACCGTATCAGTGAGCGTATTATAAAAAAAGAATTCAGTTAGCATCTTTTATAAAAAAAGATTCAGTTAGCATGGCTTTTATAAAAAAAAGAGGGGTGTAATTTTTTTCATGGAGAAGCTGTGCTACAAAGGGGTAATAATTGTTGAACAATTTAAGTAGCACATCTTCTCATATTTAATAACTCCTACTTATTATATAAACTTTGCTATTTTTTGTCTACAAATTTTATTTTCAATACTTATTTTTTTAAATATTTTTAATTCTGTACTCTTATTTTAATTCTTTTTGAAATCGGTATTTTATTTCCCTGGTGTATTTTCTTATACTGCTATATTGTAAATTTCAAAAATTTATTTGTCATTTTTTTAAATTCTGTGTTTTTGTGCTTGTATTTTTTTGTGTTTTGTCATACTTGTGTTTTTTACAAAAATATTATTAAACACACTTCAAATCATTTTATATCTGATTAAAGACTATTTTTTAATATATTCATTTGTAAATTACTTCAAATTCAAAAACCATATTCTGGTTTAAAAAAATTCAATCTAAAAAAATGTTTAAATTAACCTTTGATTTACAAGGGTGTTAGAATGAGTGAATTGGATAGTGAAAAAGGTATTGGAAAAACAATTGCAACCAAGGTTCCCATGAACATACATGAGGAATTGATTGGCTTGGTAAACAGCGGAGCATATTTAAGCATTTCAGATTTCCTGAGGGAGGCTATAAGAAATGAACTGGCGCTTTACAAGATAAATGATATTCGAGATATCAAATACATGGATGCTAAAAAGGAGGTTCTCAGTTATTTCATGAAATATTATGACTGTTATTTGGATGAAATAGCTTTTGATTTGGAATTGGATTTTGATCTGGTTTCCAGGATTTTAAAAGATCTCCTAAGGGAAGGCAGGATAATTCTTGTTACAGGCAAATCAATCCTTGAGGAAATTGAAGAGAAAAACTTCGACGGCAGTGATTATAATCTGAT
>CADAAJ010000126.1 GCA_902785855.1 uncultured Methanobrevibacter sp.
TCCACAAAGATTGCACCTGCTTTTTTAGCATTATTCTCCTTAAAGACACAATTAATCACATTAGCATCATTACTGTAAAAGTAAACAGCACCACCAGTACCATTTACAGCAGTATTATTAATAAAAGTACAATCTGTAATTGAAATTTTATCTTTAGAAATAACACCATAACTACCACCAGAACCTTGTGCATAAACTGCACCAGCCATAGGAGCATAGTTATTTTCAAATGTACAATTTTTAATATAAGACCGTTTAGAACTAGCAACATGCATAACTATTGCACCTGCAGTTTGATAACCTCCTTGACCATTAACAGTCACAGACGAAAGTGTTGAAGCATGATTATTTTTAAAAGTACAATTTTCAACACGTGCCAAACATCTATCAAATGAAATTGCACCACCAGTTGGTGCATAATTATCTTCAAAAATACAATTAGTAATTGTAGCACCAGAAAATACTTGTATTGCACCAGCAGACACTAAACCCCCAGTTGGATAATCGTTTGCAGTCCAACTTCTCTGATCCATATAAGTTGAAGCTTTATTGTTGATAAAAGTACAGTTATCAACAATCAAATTATATCCTCCATAATACCATTGTTGGTCTTTATGATGAGTTTGTATACAACCTGCAATTTGACCAACATTATTAATGAAATTACAATCTTTAATTGTCAAATAATTAAATGAAATTCCAGTAACAGCATTTCTAAAGTATCTTATGGTTGTTGCAGAACTGCTTCCACAACCTATGAAATTAATATTAAGAATTTTCACATAATCTGCACGTACATCAAAAATAGTACCTGAATACGTAAATGTAACATTATTACCAATAAAAGTGACCCTTTTATTAACAACAGGAGAATTTATATTATAAACTCGACCATTGTTGATAAATTCAATTATACCATCAAATGCTATTTTATTTAATGCATTAGATATGGAAGTAGGACTATCAGGTGATAATCCATCCCCACCCCCAGTTTGATTAACATAAATATGTAAAAAAGTCTCATTATTGTAAGTAGTTGGAGAAATAGGGTTTTCATTATAAAAGTTAGATAGATTATCCAAAAATACTAAATTCTGATTGGAATTTGCAAGTTTAACAGCCCATCCATTATATACATTTTTTGTTGAGAAGTTAGAGTTTTTAATAAACAATGTACTCCCAGTATTTACATAAAACAATTCATTTTTAGCTGTATTATTAAAGAATTGGCAGTTGAAAATACGGACATTACCCGCACAGCTTATAACATAACCTGGTCTAAATTCATTATTGATAAAAGTACATCCATCAAAATAAGCATTACTATAACTACTTTGAGAAACATAACCTAAAGTATATTCATATATTACATTATTTATGAATGTAGAATTAAATACACCCCCTAATGCTTCCCTAAATAAACCTGGAACCTTATTATTGATAAAAGTACAGTTACGAATTACTACATCAACACCACATGAGAGTATAGGACAATGCTCAGAAGTTGACAAACTGAAATTTTGAAAAGCACAAAATTCAACAGTGTTCGCTGCCAAATAATTCGGTTGATTATTAGATGAATGTTTATAAGATTTATATACAGAATCAAAAATACAATAAGCAACCCTATCAGCTACTACCCTACCATGTGAACGAGTGAAATTAGAATATAACAACTCAGTATAACCACCACTTAATGCTGCCTCAAATATGTCATAAAAAGTACAATACTTAACTTTAGCGTCATTAATAAATCTAACATGAAAACCATTATGCCCATCTGCATATTCTGATGAATATAAACCAGACAATTTTTCAAAACGAGAATTTTCCAAATTGAAATGATTATTATCTACATATATCTGTTCATACTTGGAATCATGGAAATAGGAATTATTAATAACACCATCATTTCCTGTCCATTTCAATACAGTTTCAGAATTAGTAAATTCACAATTTTCAATTAACCCATTATCCCCAGTCCAAAGAATAGGATAATCAACAGCACGCAAATAAGTATATGTTTTACCTGCTGCTGAGACATGACCAGATACATAGGTTCCTTTACCTTTTATGAATTTTAAATTTTTAAACACTATATTTTTACCTGAAACAGTCAATAAAGTGCCAACATGCCAATTTGCATCAATAGAATGGCCATTAAAATCAATTACATAATTATTTTTAGAAATTACTAAACCATCACCATCAATAGCAGCATTATAAATAATGTCTCCATCCAAAACTAATTCATCTGGAGTATATTTAATTAATTTTCCCAAATCAGAAAGAGAATAAACCTTTGACTCCCCTCCATCATCAGCAAGTTTATCATTATCCTCAATACTTGAAGTTAATTTATTCTCTTTTGTAGTATTTAAAACAGTATTCTTATTAGATACACTTAAAGAATCATCTGCATTATCATTAGTTAATGTAACATGATCAGTTGTTTTATTAACATCACCAGCACATGCACTAGCTATTGACATGAAAAAACAAATAATCAAGCACATAATTATTAATTTAGTCTTAATATTAAACCCTCCTGAATATAAAAAAGCAAGAAATTTACTTACTTTCCACCAATATATGTAAAAAATATAATACATTATTGTACTTTTATTATACATTAATAAATATCCTTTAGATATTATATAAAAATTATTGTTTATTATTGTTTAAAAAATACTACAGAAAAGAACAAAATTAATATAAAAACTAGAAAAATAGAAAAAAACATCAATATTTGTTAATTTGAAATTAATAATGATTAAAAATTATAAAAAAATAAGAAAAATAAGGATTTCCCCTATTTTTTAATTTTAATTGTTTTATAAATGGAATTTACAGATGTGTATCCACCGTCAATTGCACTGTAAGTAATGTTGATTTTGTACTGTTTACCTGCTTTTAACTTTTTAAGTACTGATTTTTTGATTTTTATCTTAGCAATACCTTTGGCATTAGTTGTTGCCTTGTAGATTTTACCTTTAAACTTAAATGTAATTACTTTACCAACAATTGGATTTCCATTGCTCCATTTTAAAGTTGCAGAGTATTTTAAATTCTTGGATTTTTTCACAACTTTAGATTTTGCACTTAAAGTCTGTTTTACAACAATTTTGTTGATTTTGTAATCTTTCCATTCAGCACTTATTTTATAAACATTCGGATTTAATCTGATTTTTAAAAGTGCATAACCTTCTTCATTTGTTTTAACATCATATGTAACGCCATTAACTTTAATAGATACGTATACTCCTGCAATTGGTTTTGCATCATCACCATAAGCACGTACACTGTAGTATGTACCATTAGCAAAGTCCATTACAATCCACTTTGTATTCACTAGATTCACTAGTGATAGGATTATATAATAAAACTTCATGTAAACCAACAGGAAGTGTAGTTTGTGTTAAATAAGCAACACCATTTTCATTTGTTTTAACAGAAAATGTTTTACCCTCAACAGTCATAGACACATTAGTATTATTTAATAAATTACCGAATTCATCTGTAAATATTGCAACATAGTCATATGGTGAGTTATAACCACGACCAATATCACTTGCAATAATAGATACTGGAACAACAACTTTAAAAGTAGTTGAAATATTATAACCATCATAATAATCATTATCATCATTTACAATAGTAATATTATAAACACCTAATGTTAAATTGCCTAAAGATAAAACATCGCCATTAAATCCATCATATACAAATACAACATCACCTGATGCATTATAAATTGTAATTTTAACATTAGTTTTATTAAACACGTTGAATTTAACAGTGGCATTACTTGTATTTAAAATTCCATTTTGAACATTTTCTATATCAATAAGTGATTTAGCTTTGAAAACCTCAAATAGTGCAGTTGCATTGGAAGGTGAGAAGTAATCATCTTCTATATTGGTTATTGTAATGTTGTAAATTCCAGGATCTAAATTAGCAATAGTGAAAATATCACCTTCAAAATCAGTACTGTTAAATACACAAATATCAGTACCGTTTTTAATTACAACAATACTGATTTTAGTTTTATTAACTACTTCAAATGTGATAACCGGATTTGTTGTGTTAAACACTCCATTTTGAATATTTATTATATCAACAATTGATGGAGCAAGTATTTTTTCAACATGTAATTTACCCACAACATTTACTGATGTGTGATTTTCATCAACAATTGTAGTAACATTTAATGTATACTCTCCAGCTTCAATCCTATCAATTATAATAACAAATCCATCAACTTTAACTTTAATCTGATTGCCTTTACTGTCAAATAATTTAACACTTATGCCAGTTGCATTAACCA
>CADAAJ010000127.1:0-592 GCA_902785855.1 uncultured Methanobrevibacter sp.
TACTGATGAAAATGGTGTTGCTTACTTGAATGATACTTTAGCAGTCGGTAAACATGAAATTTTATTAGTTAATCCTGTTTCCGGTGAAAATAGAACACATATGGTAACTATTGTTGAAAGACTACAGGAAAATAAAGATATTGTAATGGACTTCTGTGACGGAACTTATTATAGTGTACGTGCTTATGGTGATGATGCAAAACCAATTGCCGGTGTAACAGTAACAATAACAGTTAACGGTGTAAGTTATGATGTAGTTACCAATGCTGATGGTTATGCTTTACTTAAAATTAGATTAAATCCGAAAACTTATACTATAACTGCTGAGTGGAAAGATTATAAGATTAATAAGATTGTTGTCAGACAAACTTTAAAAGCTAAATCTGTTAAAGTTAAAAAGTCAGCTAATAAATTTAAATATTCAGCAAGCCTAAAATGGAGCAATGGAAAACCAATTGTCGGTGAAATAATTACATTTAAATTTAAAGGTAAGACATACAAAGCAAAAACCAACAAAAAAGGAATTGCAAAAATAACATTCAACAAAAAAGTTTTATCCAAATTAAAAGCTGGTAAAAACTACAAAATTAAC
>CADAAJ010000127.1:611-2772 GCA_902785855.1 uncultured Methanobrevibacter sp.
TCCAAATTAAAAGCTGGTAAAAACTACAAAATTAACGTAACCTATAATCACGTTGACAGTGGTTATACATCTGTTAATTCTATTGTTAAAAAGATAAAAGTAACTTATTAATGAGTTTTTAATTTTAAACTCATTTTTTCTTATTTTTTCGTTTGAAATATTTATATTTGTTGTTTTATTTTTTTTTTTATTTTATTTGATAATACTCATAATTTTCATATATAATAAACCTTTTATATCATTTTTTTTAAAAATTATATCATATATAATGGGGGGTTTTTATTATTAAATTAAAATTTAAAGTTATCTTTATTTGTTTAATTTTTATATTTTTACTGTCAATATCTGTTGTCAGTGCTTCAGATGATAATTTGACTCATAAAAATAATTTTAAACTACAAAATACAGATTCAAATCACATATTAAGTGATGAAAATTCTGGGACATTTACAGATTTGCAGAATAATGTGTCCAGTGCTAGTAATACATTAAATTTAAATAGAAACTATACTTATAATTCTACTGTTGATGGTTCTATTGATGTTGATGGAATTAAAATTAATAAATCATTGACTATTGATGGTAATGGTTATACAATAGATGCAAATAATTTTGGAAGAATTTTTAATATTAATGCATCTGATGTTATTTTAAAAAATATAATATTTATTAATTCTCATTATGCTGGTAAAGGTGGTGCTATTTTTGTTTGTCAAGGCAATACTGGCATAATATTTGACAACTGTTCATTTATAGATAACTATGCAGAAGAGGGCAGTGGTATTTATTCAAACAGCCCTATTAATATGACTGGTTCTAATTTCACTCATAATGGTTATGATGCTTCATCTTATTCATTAAATGGTGGTGCTGTTTTTATTAATGCAATGGCTTATATTGAGGGTTCTTATTTTTATAACAACGCCGCTAGTTATGGTGGTGCAATATATGCTTCAAGTAGGGTTAAAATCTCTAATTCTAATTTTAATAGTAATAAAGGTAATTTAGGTGGAGGTGCAATCTATTTTGACAAAAATTCAAATAATAATATTATTTCAGGTTCTAATTTCTTGAGTAATACTGCATCATCTACAAATGCTAATGGATCTGCAATACACTTTGATGGAAATAATAATACAGTATTGGATTCTTATTTTAACAATAATATAAACACTGGTGGATATGGTGGTGCTATTTTTGCAAATGATGGTACTTCTAAACTAACAATTATTGGTTCAACATTTACAAATAATCAGGCAGTTCGTCGTGGTGGTGCAATTGATGCACATACTAGTTATCTTACTATTTTTAATTCAACTTTTAAATCTAATAAAATAACTGGTTCTGGTGATACTTATGGTTCTGCAATTAATCTTGTTGGTTCTCGAGCTTTAATTAATCAATCTAATTTTGAAGATCACACTGCTTCATCAGGGACTATTTATGGTACTATTAATTTTTCAAGTAATTATGGGTCAATCTTTAACTGTACATTTAACAATAATAAAGCTACTGATGGTGGTGCTATAAGAATATATTCAACAACACATCATGTTAATATTTCAAATTGTAGATTTACAAATAATCAGGCTACTAATCATGGGGGAGCAATTGCGTGGGCAGGTTCTAATGGAATTTTGAATAATTCATATTTCGAAGCAAATAAAGTTAGTGGCGGACATTATTATGGTGGTGCTGTTTATGCTGAGGTAACTTCCTTTAAAATATTAAACAATGATTTTAGAAGCAATCTTGCTCAAACTGGCGGTTATGGTGGAGCAATGTATATTAATTCAGATGATGTAGAAATAATTAAATGTAATTTCTCTGACAATCAGGCTGTTGGTCATGATGGTGGAGCCATATTATTGGATATGGGTAAAAAAAACATTATAGTGGATGAGTGCAGGTTTATGAGGAACTATGCATCATGGCTTTCATCTGCTATATCTTCTTTTGCAACAAATGTAACTATCAAAAATTCATATTTTAATGGAAATCATAATTCTTATAAGGCTGACTCGGGGTTATATGGTGGTGCTGTTGCATTTAAGTATTATGGTTATAATAAAGTAATTAATTGTACTTTCGAGAGCAATCAAAATTATTATGGTGGAGATATAAAAGTTCACGACTCTTCTCCAAATATTGAAATTTATAA
>CADAAJ010000128.1 GCA_902785855.1 uncultured Methanobrevibacter sp.
GATGGTTCAGCGGGGATTGCCTAGAAAAGACTCAATTAACCCATTGAGCAAAAAACAAAATCTAGGAATCCTCACCTTCTACAAGGTGAGGTTGTTCAACAATGCATAGAAGATGAATAATACAATAATTAAAAACCTCTAAAAAGTATTGAAAATACCTTCTGGATACTAAAACTTTATATATGTTGAAATTAAAAATAGTATTGTTCATATTGTTATGTACTATTTTTTTATAATATGAACAATGGTGATGGTTGAAATGAGCATTCGCTTGTATTCCTTTAGTGGTGTTTAGGAAGAGAATGTTCATTTGTTTTAAAAAAAACTATTTTTTAAGATTATTATTATAATTAGGTGAAATTATGAGTGAACTTAAAGCTTTATTAGAAAAATATGTTGAACTTGAAGATAAATTCAGTGAAGATGACGAAGAAAAAATGGAAGAAATGCACCAATTAGGTCATGAAATTGATCATGCAGTATATCATGAAGAATTTATTATTGTATACAATAAAGACAGTGAAGATGAAGAAGTAGTTGCTTTAATTGTAAGTGATGAAGAAGATGAACATGAAGAATTTTTCATACCAGTATATACTGATGAGGAAGAAGCAAAAAAAGCTATTGAATTTTTTAGTGAAGGCTCAGACAGTGAATTTGGAATGGATAAAGCTGTTGGAAACAATATTGTTCAGGCATATAGTGAAGATGATGAATTTTTAGGTCTTGCTATTAATGCACCACAATTTGATTTTGTAATTTTTAGTGAAAATGTTCATGACTGCTGTGAATAACTATGAAAGCACAGGACTATCAGGATTATCAAAAGAATAATGTTAAAGCATCAAAAAGCCAGCTTAAAGAGTATATTCAGTTATATGCTGAGATGGTTAAAAAACTTAAAAATGAAGATGCTATTGAGCTTAATGGTATTAAAGAAAATATTAAAAAAACATACCCTACCGAAATATACTTTACATTAGTTGATGAAAGTGAAAAACCTGTTAAATTAACATTAACTGATACAAGTAAAGAATATATCATTCCAATTTTTACAGATATTAGAGAATATGCTTTAGGCAGCGCTAAATTATCCAAATTATTCCTGGATAAACTTGAAATGAAAGTTATGAGTCCTGATGATATTGCTGATTTGGCCGATAGTGATGAATATTTCCAGGGTTTTGTTATAAATCCACATTCTCAAAATTTCAATATGGATAGAAATGCTAATTTTTAGGTGAATATAATGTATATTTGTCCAACAATTGGTGAGGATCATGAAAAAGATTTTTTAGTTACCGGAGATATTGATAACTTTAAAATTATTGTTTTTTCAAATAATGAAGAATTTAAAAAAGGAATTGAATATCTTGATGTAGATGGTTATAATCCCACTGAAGTTTCTGATGAATTATTTTCAAAGCTTGCTAAAAATGATGATGCATTCAGTGGAGTTATTTTAGACATTCATTCTAAAAAAGAAGTTATATTGAAAAAAGATTTACTCTAAATCTTCATCCTCTTCAATTAACTCTTCCTGATAAAATTTATATCTATAAGACATTTTAAACCTATCAAGAACTTCACGTTTTGGTCTTCTTTTACGTTTTATATTAGGACCATTTAAATCTTTAAATTTTTCCTGATGAGGTTTAACTAAATTTTTATTCTCACGAGAATAAGTAGTATTTCTATTACGTTTATGAGGCGCATTATAAACTTTTTTTCTAAGTAAACGCCTGCTGCTGTTTACACGTCTTAACACAAAAATCACTTATTTGTTTCTAGTAGCAGACTTATCTAATGTAGATTGAATTTCATCAATTCTTTCAACAACAACTTTAATAGCTTGTTCACCTTGACGAGTAGGGTTAATTCCTTGTTCAACAAGTAATGCATCCCTTATATCCCTTAGTCTATCAATTGAATCGATTTTCATTATGGTACTATAAAACATTAGTTTTCCTCCAATATATTATTTTATTTTCCTCATATTAAAAATATTTTTCGGGTGTCCGCCAAAATTAAATTCTGGCTGACTTTTTGATTTTTTTTTAAAATATTGTCACATCGAGTTTTAATTGGTTTTTAATTGATGTACTTTCGCA
>CADAAJ010000129.1 GCA_902785855.1 uncultured Methanobrevibacter sp.
TTCAAATTCATCACTTTTTGAATAATCATTGAAAAATTTAGGATTTGCTGCTCTAAATGAATATATACTCTGGTCTGCATCACCTACAACTGTAAATGTGTCACATACTTCTCTTAAAAGTTCAAATATCTGCATCTGAATTGCATCAGTGTCCTGAAATTCATCTATTAAAACATTTTTGTATTGAATCTGTTTTAAATTATTTTTATCCTTTAAAATTTCAAGTGTTTTAACTAAAAGATAGTTCTGATCACAGACATGTTCTCTTTCCATTAAATCTATCCACTGATTATATGATTTTGCAATCTGTAAATACCTTGCTTTGTAAACATCACACCTGAAACCATGCTGTTTAATTTCTTTTTTTGAAGGATAGTGATTTATGTCATGATTTTTGTAATATTCATTAATGTAGTTTAAATATTCCTCACTTGGAGTGTATTTTGATTCTATATATTTTATTAAAGCATCAATATCTACTTCAAACATTGAATATTCATCGTATTTTCTTAAAACTTCACCTGATTCATAGTTTCTAAGAAAAGTTGATTTTAAAAAGCCAAGTTCCTGACGGTGTTTGTTGAAAAAGAGATTTCTTTCAGATTCTCTTTTTAAAAGATTATATGGAATATCTGAGAAGTCTGATAAAACTGATCTGCAGAAACTGTGAATTGTACTTATTCTCATCTGATTTATAATATTTAAATCAAGTTTTGTATCTTTTTTAAATCTCTCTTTTAGCTCATCAGCTGCTTTATTTGTAAAAGTAATTACAAGTATTGATTCCGGGTCGGCCCCCTGGTTAATTAAATGACATACTCTTTCAATTATTACACGGGTTTTACCAGCACCTGGGCCTGCATTAATAACTAAAGGTTTACCCATATATTCAACTGCACTTTTTTGATGCTCGTCAAGTTTAACTTCCGGTGGAATTTCTCGAATCTGGACTTTTGAAGGTTTTTTAATTGGCTGGAAGTTAAGTTTTCTTTTTAATACTTCACCTTCACTGTCAAAGAGTTTTAATGTAAGGATTTCATTTTGAATGAAATTATTTAAATTGTTTTCAATTAAATCAAGTGCAGTTTCTTTAAGATTATCTGATAAATCTTCTATTTTAACTAAATCTTCACCTTCAAGACCGATTAATTGGGGTTTTATTGAATCAACTGAAAGGTTGTTTAATATAAGGTAGATATCTTCATTTGTAATTTTAGGATTATGACCTAGAAATGTGAAATCATATTCATAGCTGACATTTAAAAATTCACCAATCCCCTTAAAATAATCTTCATAGATATATTTAAAGATTAATTCATGGACCTGTTTTATGGAAGTATGTGAAATCTTTAAGTTAGAGTCGTTAAAAACATCAACTGCAAAAACCCATTCCCGTTTGGTTAACTTTGAAAATAAATCTAGGATAACCTTGGCACATGCCATTGCAAGATTGTATTTGTGAACAACAATCAGTTTTTCCATGACCTCACAAAGATCATATAAATTCCTAAATTTACTTTTTAAAAAAGTAAAAACACTACTGCTTCTCATTTTCTATATACTCGTTAAAACGTTGGGTTATAAAAACATTATAATTAATATTCGGCTGAACTAAACCATTGGAAATATCACGTCTAATCTGGTTTAAAACAATTTCTGAATCTCTATCGGATAAATTTTTAGACTTTAAAAACATTGAAAATGTATCACCGTTACCTTCAATTACTTCATCTAATTTTTTAAAAACACTAGCTTTTTTACTTTCACTTTTAATCATACATCTTTTTAAAAATTCATCCTTAATCGGTTTTTTAAATTCAACAGCATCAAGAATATCTCCTCTGATATCTGATATAATGTATATAATATCATTTTCATTTAAAATCGGATATTTTTTTAAAGCATTTTTAATTCTCAGTGTATCGAAATTTCTGCCGACAATACTTTCAAGCTCTGAGATATATGAAACCTGCTTTAAGAGATTTGAAGAATAATACTCAAGATACCTTTTGATTTCAAAGTCAGTGATGTTATCTTTTATAATTTTATC
>CADAAJ010000130.1 GCA_902785855.1 uncultured Methanobrevibacter sp.
GAAAAAAGGAATTTTAAAGAGATTTGACTTAAAACTAATGTATTGGGACGAGGATAATGCTATTTTCTAAAAATCACTTAAGTTTTTGAAAGTGCCTTTGAAAATTTTTTAATTAAACATTTATACTAATAAAAACATATTTTCATATAAGGTGAATTTATATGAGGATTGGAATTTGTGATACAACTTTTGCTCGTTTTGATATGGCCAGTGCAGCTATTGATGAGTTAAAAAACAATGCATATGATTTAAAAATCATACGTCAAACAGTTCCCGGTGTTAAAGACTTGCCTGTAACTGCTAAAATCCTCATTGAAGAGGAAAATTGTGATATAGTAATGGCACTTGGAATGCCCGGACCTATGGAAAAAGATAAAATGTGTGCTCATGAAGCATCAACAGGCCTTATAAATGCACAGCTTATGACAAATACTCATATTTTAGAAGTTTTTGTCCATGAAGATGAAGAAGAAGATCCTGTTGAACTTAAAAAACTTGCAGAAAATAGAGCTCGTGAACATGCACAGAATTTAATTAAAATGATGTATCATAGAAAAGCCATGAGAAAAGAAGCAGGAATGGGAATGCGTGAAGGAAAAGAAGATGCAGGACCATTGTAATTTTAGGATGAGATGAAAATGAAAATACCTGAAGAAGATATTCATTCAACATATGTTATACTTCCGGCATATAATGAGGCAACAAGAATTCAGCCGGTAATTGAAGAAATTGCTGAGAAAGGTTATAAAATGGTTATTGTTAATGATGGTTCTTCAGATAATACCTTGGAAGTTATAAAAGAATCTCAAAAGAAATATCCTAAAAATATTTTTATTTATTCTCATATTATTAATCGTGGTGTTGGCATGGCCATGCAAACAGGTTTTGAAGCTGTTTTAAAATATAATCCAAAATATATTGTTAACATGGATTCTGACGGCCAACATTCAGTTGATGATTTAAATAATGTATTAGAACCTTTGGTTAGTGGAAGAGCTCAGGCAGTAATTGGTGTTAGACAACTTAATGACATGCCTTTAAGCAGAAATATTGCTAACTGGATTATGAATATGCTGACACGTATTTTTTATAATGTTAAAGTTAGTGATTCACAAACAGGTTTTAGAGCAATTACTAGTGAAGCTTTAGAAAAAATAACTATTAATGCACGGGGATATCTTATTTCATCTGAATTTATTCGTGAAGTTAATGATAATAATATTCCATTTGAAGAAGTTCCAATTAAAACTATTTACACTCCTGAAACTCAGGCTAAAGGAACTAATGTTACTGAAGCTTTTAAAATATTGTTCCAAATGATTAGACATCAATTTTAAGGTGATAAAATGTTATTATATTCAATTATTTTTCCAATAATTTCTGTAATTGTTATTATATTTTTCTTATCAGGCTATTTGAAGGGAAAATATTCTCTGCTATCATTGATTTTTTGGGTAATATTATGGTCCTTTGTAATTGTTTTTTCAATTTTCCCGTCAACTACTAGCATTTTTGCGAAGATATTCGGAATTACAAGAGGTTTGGACTTTGTAATTATTATTGTATTTGCAGTATTGTTTTATACAATTTCAAGATTATATATGAGATTGGATAAATTACAGGATGATGTAAATACAATTGTAAAGGATGTTGCTTTAAGCAATGAAATTTCTCTTGATGATGAAGAGGATAAACCATGATTTATTTCAGAGGTTGCACAGCAAGACAAAAAGAAAATAATATTTCCGATGCAACTGAGAAATTATTGAAGTTAGCTGGTGTTGATTATCATATTTTGGATGATGAAAAATGCTGTGGGTCTGTTTTAATTAGAACCGGTTTTTATGAAGATGCTTTAAAACAGATTGAAAAAAATACTGAAGTTTTAAAAGGAGAAACTATTATTACTTCCTGTGCAGGTTGTTATAAAACATTAAAAGAAGATTATGAAGGTTTGGATGTAGTACATATATCACAGTTACTTGATGATTTAATTAAACAGAATAAACTCAATTTTTCTAAAAAGGATTTGAATGT
>CADAAJ010000131.1:0-1824 GCA_902785855.1 uncultured Methanobrevibacter sp.
TTCATGAAGTTTTTAAAACACATAAATCAATATTATCAGAATGTCTGAAACATATTGTTAAACCAAAAATATCTGTAATAGCCAGAGTAAATAGTATTGAATCAATTAAAAGTCTTTTAAATCAAAGTTTTAAGGAATTTGAAGTATTTTGCATTAGTGATTTGAATTTGGATGAAATTATCACTTATGATGCAAGAGTTAAAATAACAAACAAAGATGTCAATGATTTAATTTATCACACAAGAGGTGATTATATCTATTTATTTGATAATTATCTTTTAAAAAAGAATTATCTTAAAAAATTATACGCAAATAATTCAAAAAAGTTAATGGATAGAAGTGAGGCAATTAATTCAGATTTGTCATTTAAAAAAGATATTTCATTTATCCAAAAAATTAAAAAAAAGTTATTTAAATTTAATAAAACGTAAAATATACATTTTATATACATAATAAAGTCTTTTATTTTCTATAAATTTATTTAGTGATATTATGTCACTAATAGATTTTTTATTAAATAGAAGTAATAGCTATAATTATTATAAATTTAATTCTCAATCTTCAAAAAAGGAAATTAAAAAATTACAGGATAAATTAAAAGTTAAAAATGATTTAATAAATATTTATCAGGATCATCTAAACAATAAATCTCTGCAATTATTGGAGTATAAATCAAAAAAATTCAACAGAATAAATATTGCTTATGTCCTGCATCAGTTTCCGGTTTTATCACAAACATTTGTTGTTAATGAAATCAGATGGCTTGTGGAAAATGGTTATAATGTATATGTTTTTTCAAACAAGCCAACAGATAAGACTGTTAAGTTAAATTTTTCTGTTAAACATTTTAAATTTAAAAATAAATTAGATCTTGCAAGGTTATTGATTGATTTTAAAATTGATTTTATGTATTCTCATTTTGTATATCCTGTTTGTACGAATTTCACATATCCTGTTGGAGATAAATTAAAAATTCCTTTTGCAGTTTTTGCTCATGCCTATGATATATTTGTATATGATAATATTAAAAGAAATAAAATTAGTGAAATTTCAAAATCCCCTTATTGCATTGCTATTTTTACATTAAGTAATTTTCATGAAAATTTTTTACTAAATCTTGGTGTTAGGGATGATAAAATTGTTATTACAAAACAGGCAAGTAGTTACACTTTATCATCAATCAGACAAAAACCTAAAATTAAAAATATAGTTTCAGTTTCTCGTTTTGTTGAAAAGAAGGGAATTGATATTTTAATTGATGCTGCCAAATTACTTGAAGATGAGGATTTTGAATTTAAAATATATGGATATGGAATTCTTGAAAATGAATATAAAAAACATATTAAGTCTTTAAATCTTAAAAATATTAAGTTATTAGGTGAGTTAAAACCTGAAGAAGTAGGAGATAAACTAACGGAATCTGATTTACTTGTTGTTCCTTCAAAACTTGCAAGTAATGGAGATATGGACGGTTTTCCAACAATAATTTTTGAAGCAATGGCATGTGGAACGCTGGTTATTGCAACTGATATATCTGCAATACCTGAAATTTTAAAAGACAATGTCAATGGATTTGTTATAAGCCCAAATAATAGCAAAAAACTGGCTTTTAAAATAAAAGAAGTATCAAAAATGCCAGTTGATAAATTAACAGATATAAGAAAAGAAGCACAAAAAAGTGTTGTAAATATTTCAAGTACTGATAAAACAATGAAAACTTTTATTAAAACTATTAAAAGGAGGTTATATGATGTTTTTTAAAAATAAAAAGTTAAAAAATCTTGAAAAGGAATTGAAAAATAAAAACAGAGAACTTAAAAAGCT
>CADAAJ010000131.1:1877-2829 GCA_902785855.1 uncultured Methanobrevibacter sp.
GTATTAATGCCTGTTTATAACAGAGAAGATGTGGTGTTAAATGCAGTTGAGTCAGTTTTAAATCAGAGCTATGATAATATTGAGTTGGTTATTGTTGATGATGCAAGTGAAGATAAAACTGCCAGTATTTTAGATGATATAAATGATTCACGTGTTAAAGTTACACATCACATTAAAAACAAACATGCCTCAGGAAGCAGAAACACTGCTTTAAAATTATCCCGTGGTGAAATTATTACTTATCTTGACTCTGATAATATATATGACCGAGAATATATTGAATGCTGTGTAGGTGCTTTTATGTATCTTGATGATGCTGATGCAATTTACTCAGCACAGTACCGCCACACTACCTATGACTCTAAGGCTTTTGCAATTCAGTATTCATCTTTTAACAGATCTCTACTTCACAATCACAATTATATTGACATGAACTGTTTTGCTCACAAAAGACATATTTTAGATAGAATCACAGGATTTGATGAATCACTTAATTCACACAAGATGTTTTACAAGTGTTGTAGATAATCGTGTAAGTGATAGTGTGGCAACGGATTTTGAAAAAATCAGATTTCAAAATGAAAAGATAATATCACTTAATTATAAATTAAATAAAAAAGTTGCTTTTATTATATCCGTTGAGGATGATTTAACTTTAAAAAGATGTATTGAATCTATTTTAGAACTTAATCTTGATTTTATTGAAATTATTGCAGTATCAAAAAATATATTAAATATTTCTCAAAAAAATGGATGTAAAATTACTTTAACTAAATCATTTATGGAGGCAATTAAATTAATAGATTCATCATCAGATGTTATTATATTAAATCCAAAAACTATTTTAACTGGAGGTTGTGTTGAAATAATGCAGAAGTATTCATATGATGTAGATGAGTGCGGTTTAATTGTATCAACTCAATATGTTAAAGATAATGAAAATATAAAAAAA
>CADAAJ010000132.1 GCA_902785855.1 uncultured Methanobrevibacter sp.
AGTTCTTTCATTGTGTAAAACCATAATCATATCTGCACCGTCATCGATGATAATATCAGGTTTGTGGTCTAAAACCATGTTGATTGTCTGATAGTATTCTTCATCATCCTGTTCTCTCCAGCCATAAACGTTTAAACCTAAATCTGCTGCTCCTGCAACTGCATCATCATGAGTTGATAGCGGATTACATCCGGTCATAGCTACTTCTGCTCCACCGGCCATTAAAGTTAAACCTAAATTAATTGTTTTAGGTTCCAAATGCAGGCATGAACCTATTGTAATTCCTTTGAAAGGTTGTGTTTCTTCATATTCTTTTTTAATGTTTTCCAAAACAGGCATGTGTTTTTGAACCCATTCAATCTTTCTAACACCTTCAGGTGCCAATGACATGTCTTTAACTTTACTCATAATATCACTACAAAAATAGTATTATACCAATATATATTATTTCAATTATTTAAATATTTTAAAAAAATGGCCAATGTCGTAAACTTTAGATAAAATTTAATTTTTTTATTTTTGTTTTATATTTAATCTTCAATAAGATTATAATTTACTGTTTAACTAATTAATAATATGTAGTTTGACTTATAGGTTGCATATATTTTTGAATGATGGTTTTTGAGTTTTTTTATATCTTTTATAATGATTAAAAGTTCGTTTAATTGATTAAAAGTTCGTTTAATTAAATTAGATAATTTAATTGGTTTTATCAATTTCCTTGCTGGGTTCTTTAATTAATCAACTGAATCGTATAGTAATTTTATTTTCACTGATTTTGATATTCATCAAAACAATGAATATTTTACCAAATTTTAATGTTCAATACTCCATATAAGAGTAATAGGTTAATTTATATAGTAAATGAGGACATATCTTATATTATGAACACAAAAGAAACATCCTCAATTAATTATTGTCGTAAGTTAATTATTAATTTTTCGTTTTTTATTTTGAAAAATTTAATCAGAACAGATCTTATTGAAATGGAATCTAGAAACTACCTTATATGTAGTATTTTAGTATTTTGGATATGATTTTTGGTGGTTTTCATGTTTTATCATATTATTGCTGCCATTAATGTGATGGTAGAGAATTTTCGTGAGTTTATTTATGATGAAACTAAATTTACGAAAAGTAGAAAATGGGATTTTGAAGATTTTTTAATTTTTGAATCTTTTAGAAATGGAACTACTAATCGCCATGAAATCAGTAGATATGCAAAAAATTTTGTAGACAAGCGTTTTAAACGAATTACGAGGCAGAATTTCTGCCAAAGAAGAGTATTTATCAATCCTGAAGCATGGAAAGCCGTGAGCAGAGAATATCTTAAAGAAATTAGAATAAATCGAGAAAGTGTTTTATTTAAGACTTTTAAAGGTTTTAGATTATTTGCAGGAGATGGTTCAGACTTCGATTTATTGGATACCGAAGAAATAAGGGATGATTTTAAAGTGAAAAATACTATGATGAAGAAAAATCCTTCACAAGCTAAATTTTCATCAATAATGGATGTGCTGAATGGATTTATTTTGGATGGAATTTTAGGTAATTTTAAAGAAGATGAATTAAAATTAATGCACAGAAATCTAAAAAATATTGAAGATTTAGTGAATTTTGAAAAATCCATTTTCATTTTCGACAGAGGATATGTCGGAATGGAATTATATGCAAGAATAATAGAATTAAACAGTTATTTTGTAGTAAGACTTAGAAAAGACGATTATAAAAAAGAAAGAAGTAGAATAACATCTAATGACAGTTCAATTAATGTGAATTTAATTGGAGAGAGATTAAAAAAATTCCACGATCCAATTTTAAAAGAAAAATATTCCAAAGAACTCCATCTAAAATTAAGATTAGTAACTATTGAACTAGAAAAAGTAGATGAAAAAACAGGAGAAATTAAAACAGAAATAGAAACATTATTAACCAATTTACCAGAAAATATCATGACAACAGAAGACATCTGCCAAATCTACGATTATAGGTGGGGAATTGAAACCAATTACAATACTTTTAAAAACCGCCTAGATATCGAGAATTACACTGGAACAAAAAGGATAACTATCGAACAAGATATTTATGCTAAATTCTTATTCTATAATATTTTTTGCCATTATAACTGCTACTTAAATAGATTAGTGAATCTTCACATGCGCAAAAAAGGCAAATGTGGCGAAGAAGATGAATATAAGATAGATCAAGCAAATTTAATTAGAAATCTTAAAGATGATTTAATTAAATCAATTGTGAATC
>CADAAJ010000133.1 GCA_902785855.1 uncultured Methanobrevibacter sp.
TTTTTAAATAATGATGAGTATACCTTACAGTTAATGAAATACATTTACATTGATGAAAGTGGTGATTTGGGAAGCAAAAAATCCAGTTCCAGATATTTTGTTTTAGCTGGAATAATGGTCAGCAAACCTAAAAAACTTGATAATCTAATAAAGAATACTTACAGAAAGCATAAGAATATTCGTGATATGAATGAAATTAAAGGTACCACCACACCTGAGAATGTTAAAAAAGATATCCTAACAAGACTAAATAATATAGATTATCAAGCATTCATTATTGTATTTGATAAGCAAAACATGTATAAAATTGACTATGATTACAATGTTAATTTATTATATGATATTTTAGTATCACAACTCGCCAAAATAATACCAATAAATGAAAAAACAATTATTATTCTAGACAAAACAAAAAATAAAAATCAAATTGATGATTTCAACAGATTATTTAATGATAAAATAATTAATCCAAAAAATTACCCTGTCGAAATAAAACACGTTAATTCTGTAAATTATAAAGGATTACAAGTTGCTGATTTGATTTCATGGTCATCATTTCAAGCTGTTGAAAGAAAAAACAATGAATTTATTAAAATTGTTGAAAATAAGTCAGTGAAAATAATTTGTGAAGATTAAAGAACCCATAAAGCACCTAATTCGCCGCTCATCACGACGAGACTATATGGGAATACTTTTATCTTTAAAATCTTACACCCTGTACACTATACATATACATATTGCAAGAAAAATTACACATAAAATTCTCTCGCCAATTGGTGTTTTTCATCAAAGTGGTAGAACTTTTTCATGAGTTTCAATATAACAAAAAAAATATTATAATGATTTTGATAAAATTAATATATCTGTTATTACTAACTAAACATTAAAGAAAACATATGTAGGATTAATTTTTTATGTCAAGTATGAGTAGTGTTGCAGGATTATCCAAATATATTACAACCCTGCCAAAAACAAAATATTCAATATTGGGAATGTTAATTATTAGTTTCCTAATAGGAGCTATTTATTTCATATTAGATCCCACAATGGGAACTATGGATATTGACAATATTGCTATAGGTGGATTATTTGGCTTAATGGTTTTTGGACTCAGTTCAATAATGAGTGGTGCATTAAATCAACAAGTCATAAGTATTCTTAATGGAATTAACCTGAAAATAAAGCATTCAATGTTTTTATCTGCTCTTTCTATGACCCTACTCGGATTAATTATCATTACCGGAGGAATACTTTCAAGACTTTTTAATCTTGACTTATTTTTAAACTCATTATTATTCGGCTGTGTTTTAATATATGGGTTCAACACACTTGTTTTCTGGGCTACAGCTAATGTACGATTTAGTAAAGCTGTAACTACTGCATTAATCCAACCAACATTAATACTATCATTATATGTGCTGGTTGCTTTTTTATTTACAGATACCAGTTTTATTGGACCATTAATATTGCAGTTTATCATAAAGGCATTGGTAGCAGGAATAATATTTGTCCTTGCAATTTATGCATTTATTAAAATTATCGCTTCTCCTTTTAATAAAAACTTAGGGATTGGAGTTTTAGATTTAATAAGTTTATTTATTGCACATATGAATGAAGGTTCCAATTCACTTGAAGGATTATTTGAAAATATGAGTGAGCCAATTGATACAATTGTAACATTGGTTAGTTTTAAAAATGAAAATGGAATAAAAGCATTATTTATATCTCCATCAGTACATCCTGGACCTCTTGGAAACCTTGGTGGATCAAACATGCCAACTATTCTTGCAAATAAATTTGACCACTTTACAATGGTAGCTCACGGTCCATCAACACACGATTTCAATCCAATAGCAACAACTGAAATCGATAAAATCGAAAATTCCGTGAAAAAATGTCTTGAAGATATAGAATACGATGAAAAAGCAAGTAAATTCATAAGATACACTTCCGAAAAAGCACATATCGGAGTTCAGTTTTTCAACAAAGGGATGGTAATTTTATCTACCTTTGCACCGTCAGGCAGTGATGATATTGAGTTTGGTGTTGGACTTACAATGATGGCACAAAGTAGAAGCAAGAAACCCAGAAGTATTCCATTTAATTGATGTTATCGATAAAATCGATTCAAACCAGAAAAAAGCAACTGTAAAAGTAGGATGCTTTGAAGACAAAATGGAAGATTTGAGCAAACACGAGGGCGTTGGTGAAAGTGGTGTTAAAACAATGATTATTGAAGTTGATAATCAAAGAACTGCTTATGTTTTATTTGACTCCAATAATATGGAAATTGGATTTAGACAGGAA
>CADAAJ010000134.1:0-488 GCA_902785855.1 uncultured Methanobrevibacter sp.
CCAAATAGCGTTATTACCGCCAAAGCCACCATTCTGGCTAAGTAGAGCAAACAAAGCTGGGTCAATACTAGTTCGACCACCAAAATCGCCTGCGTTAGGAAACATAAAAACTTTACTTTCCGCCATAATTTCATTACTTTAAATAGTTAATAAATAAGTTATTTCGTAAGTACTTACAGCTCAAAAGTAAAGTCGTATAAAAACAAAAAAGCGGACTTACAATTAATATGTAAATCCGCTGTAAATAAGCAAATTGCAAAGTAACGTATTTCTAATTCGCTTACTCTTTATGTAATTTTCTGTATTGAATAGCCTCGTCAAAATCTTCCTCACTCCAACTAAGTTCGTGAAAACCAACTTCTTTCTTACCTGGAGGAATAATACCAAGACCTAAATAAAGATTAAATGTACTTTGACTACAATGAAGAATATCTTTACAAGCTTGATATTTGCTAAATCGTTTAACACCTCGATTCATTTTAGTTAGA
>CADAAJ010000134.1:502-2282 GCA_902785855.1 uncultured Methanobrevibacter sp.
TGTTACTTGTACCTGAATCAATCTTGTCTACTGACTCTAGTAACAACTCTTTTATTATTTTTAGTTTTACGGACATGAGAATAAACAGCTATAATTATAAATATACTACTAATAATATAATAAGTTAAAAGTAATTGAATATCAGATATAGACAAACCAATAGTAAAATCTATAAATGCAAGTAAACTATTAAGAAAGTTTGAAATTAAAATAGTTCTATACCAATTACAATATCCAAATACATAACTTATAACAAAAAGAAGAATAATAGTTATTATTGAATTACCTAAAACAAAATCAATAAAATAACTAAATAAACTATTTACACCAAAATAATACAATGTATTATTAAACAATATTCCCACCAACTGAATGATGGGAATATATTTGATTAAAACAAGAAATAACTTTTTCATTTAACTTTACCACCATTAGGATATTTAGTACGACCACCTTTTGGTTCTTGTTTTACACTAGAAGTTTTAACAAAACCTCTATTCGGTCTTGCATAATTAATATCAATTCGTTTCATAATATTTTTATTTTAAGTTGTTGGAGGATAATCTTGAATAATAAATGTATCGGTTGTTAAATCTCCTGTATAAACATAAAATGTTTTAGCATAATTAATAATATAATTATCACAAGTAACACATTGTGCATTTATTTTATGCCAAACATTTGGAGTATCAAATTTAAATTCGGCATAAACAACATAACCTCTTCTTAAAGAAGAATTAACATCTGTAATTTTTATTGTTGTTGTTTCTCCAGTTGCAGGGTTCTGCAAACTTAAAGAACCACTCGCATTACCATTAGCAACAAATTCATCATTGCCAAAAAATTTAATACTATTGTAATTAGCACTATCGATTGCATAAATAAAATAAGTAGAATCTATAGTTTTGTCTTCGTTTATTACCGAAACATGAGCATTATTATCAAAATATTCTTTTAAAGGTTCACAAATATAATATATTTTATTTTTTATTGGAATTTGAACAGAAGTATAAGCATTGTCTTTATTAAATCTATTTTTAAGACCAAATACGCTTCCATCATAAGTAGAACAATTTATATCTTGTAATTTATTATCTACAAATAAATTATCGTCTAAAGTTCCTGCTTCTATAGCTTTTGCATAATCGCCTTTACCTGTATAATGGGAATACAGACCACCATAAGTATGATTTTCTGTAACTAAAGTAGGCCAATCAACAGAATTAACAACAGGAAATCTTTCGATTAAACCAGTACTTGAATGGCAAACATAAAAGTAGCCACCTTCTTCAGGAAAAACTTTATATTTTCCGCTATATACTTTTTTAATATCAACATCACCAAATTTTACGGCTTTAATTTTATTTAATTCACTTATTATCATGGCGTTGTTGTTTCTTCTTCTTTGGCGTTGTTGTTTCTTCTTCTTTAATTAAATAAATTGTATTAGGGTCTTTTGTTTCAAGAGCATCATATTCGGCTTGAGTGAGAGTAACAATAGTTTTAAGTTTATTCTTAATCTCAGTCAAAAGAGAAATAACAGTATCTAGCTTTTCAGCTACACCTTCAGATTGTTGAGTAGTAGTATTATTACTACTTAAAGATTTTTTAATTTTACTAAGAAGCTGAATCACAGCCTTAGTACCAAATTGATTTTCTCGATTTTCTGACATAATTAATTTCTTTATTAGTTTATAACTTTCACAAATATAAAGGTATAAGCATTGTATTTACAACACCTATACCTTTAATTTAACTTTACTTAACAAATATACTTCTT
>CADAAJ010000135.1 GCA_902785855.1 uncultured Methanobrevibacter sp.
TCACATATAGAAATAATTTTTTCCGTTTCTGGATAACCATTTCCACTTTCCCATTTTGAGACAGCCTGTCTTGATACATTTAACTTTTCAGCTAGTTCCTCCTGTGACATATTTTTAATTTTTCTTAAATTTTGTAAGTTTTCTGATAAACTCATTTTTATGCACCTCCTATAATCCATTTTAAAGTTGCGGTGCATATTTTTCTACCAACTTACATTTGCAACTTAAAATTTCTTTGCAACTTTGAGTTGCAATAAGCTATTTTGTAATATTTTATTAACATTAACTAAACTATATATTATTTTTACGCAATATTACAATCTGTTATACAAATTATATAATAAAAGACTAATAATGGCAACTCATCATTAGTCCTATTTGTTTTTTTGTTTACAATACCAAAATCTTGTTAACATCTTGATAACTTGTAATTTGTCTATTTACTCTTTTTTATGTTCTTATAAAATATAAAACTCATAATTATCATCATAAATGCTAATAAATCAGATAATATTAGTTGTAATATTGCTGCCCAAGCCACAGGTTCTAATGGCCAAGGTTCAATAAATGTTGCTAAACACGCTCTAAATATCCAAACAATAGTTAAAAAGAAATATAACTCTTTTGCTTCTTTATTCTCTCCTAATGCTCTTTTTCCCCATATTATCGCAAGTAAACTACTTCCAAACAATAATAATGAGAAGCAATAATTTGTATAGTCTATTCCTACAATTAAGTTTTTATATTGCATTGATAAATAATCATACCATTGAAACATAACTGGAACAAAAAAATGCCACAAACCAACTAACATACTCATAACTGTTGTTACATAATATAATACTTTATATTTTTTCATAATAGGTATCTCCTCCATAAATTACTATCTGTTGTTACAATTATACAATAAAAGCCGAATAATATCAACTTATTATCCAGCTTTACTTATTGTAATTTGTCTATTTCCTTTTACTAACTCCAAGTAATAATTTATTTGCTATTGGTATTCTTTTTAAGATTTCTGTAACTATTGGTAATATAATTTATTGGTATTCTTTTTAAGATTTCTGTAACTATTGGTAATATAATTATTGTACCTATAAATAAAATTATATAATTAAACAAGAAATGACTAAATTTAAAATATTCTACTAAAACAAATGCTATAATAATTTGTATAGTATAATGTAACACATAAAAACTAAAGTTGTTTTTATTCATATACTTTGTAAATTTATTTTCAAAATCCAAAAATTTCTTTGCAAGTCCAAATGCTGAAAGAATTACAAACCATATATAAATATTAGTAAATATGTTAGTTAGAAACTCATTTGAGCCAAAATTAGCACCATAATTTACAATTGTAAATGTAATTCCAATAATAAATGTAATAATTCCCATTTGTATTGAAATTTTTTCTAATTTTTCTATAATCTCATCATCTGAAAATATGTAATATCCTAATAAAAACATAAGCAAATATATTCCAAATCTATATACAGTTACGACTGGAGTATTTAGTATAAATGATGATCCCCATACTAATAATACCAATGAAAACAATAAAGGTAAATTAATTTTACTAAACAAAATATCTAGTTTTTTATTTTTATCAATTTTTCTAACTAAAACAATAAGCAAAGATGCTATAAACAATACATGTGCATACCAAAGTGGACCAATACCAATTAAAGAGAATATTATGTATTTAATTGGAACTGGAATCATACTTCCATTTCCTGCAAATATATCGCCATAGTAATTTGTTGTCCATCCACTTATCCACCCATAAACAAATATTCCTATTAAACTTGGAACTAATATTCTTTTTGCTCTATCTTTTATAAATTCTTTATTTGTTTTGCTTTTTAACGAATAATTAGTAGATACTCCTGATACAACAAATAATAAACACATAATCCAGGGGTAGATAAAAACACATATACTATCTAATTCTTTAATGCCTGTTACACCTATATTTGAAACTACACCACTTGAATTAAATATATAAAATATATGATATATAATTACAAAACATAATGTAATCCATCTTATATTGTCTAAATAATGCTTTCTTTTCTCCATTTTTACTTATCCCCTTTTTGAAATACTTTATCTGATAAATCTTCTATTATATCAGATTTAATAAGTGCAATTCCTTGCTTTTTATCACAAAGTACAATAATAGAATCTCCAGATTTTATATCAAACATATCTCTTGCTTCTTTTGGAATTACTATTTGTCCTTTTTCTCCTACTTTGCTTATTCCTACAAACTTATCTCTATCCATTTTTATCCTCCTTAATTTATACTTGTTATACTTTTCATACTTATTATACTTTGTTGGAATAAAAAAAGCAATAGA
>CADAAJ010000136.1 GCA_902785855.1 uncultured Methanobrevibacter sp.
TTATTACAGGAATTATATTAGGTCCATATGTAATAAATGGTATTGACAGTTCTATACTTAATATATCAGCAGAATTAAGACAAATAGCTCTTATAATAATTTTAATAAGAGCAGGTATAACATTAAATATTGAAGATTTAAAAAAAGTAGGGAGACCGGCAATATTAATGTGTTTTGTACCAGCTTGTTTTGAAATAATAGGAATGTGTCTTTTAGCACCAAAATTACTTAATATATCATTATTAGATGCAGCAATAATGGGAACTGTAATAGCGGCAGTATCACCAGCAGTTATTGTACCTAAAATGATAAAATTAATTGAAGATGGATATGGAAAGGAACATTCTATACCACAGCTAATTTTGGCAGGGGCATCAGTAGATGATGTATTTGTAATAGTAATGTTTACAGCTTTTACAGGACTGGCAACAGGGGAAAGTATAAATGCTTGGCAATTTATAGGAATCCCAATTTCCATAATTTTGGGAGTAATGTTGGGATTAATTGTTGGATATATTCTCATTAAATTATTTAAAAAGATTCATATGAGGGATACAGTTAAGGTTGTTATTTTACTTAGTATGTCATTCATTATGGTAACAGTAGAAACATGGTTAAAAGGAATTGTACCAATTTCTGGACTACTTGCAGTTATGAGTATGGGGATTATGATAAATAGAAAATATCCAATATTAGCAAAAAGAATTACGGGAAAATTCGGAAAATTATGGGTGGTTGCTGAAATTATGCTATTTGTATTAGTTGGTGCTAGTGTAAATATTCAATATGCTTTAAATGCAGGAATTTCAACTATTATTTTAATAATATTGGTACTATTATTTAGAATGCTAGGTGTATTTGTATGTTTATTAAAAACAAAAATAACAATTAAGGAAAGAATATTTTGTATGATTGCATATACACCAAAAGCAACAGTTCAAGCTGCAATAGGTGGAGTACCTCTTGCTATGGGATTGGGATGTGGAGAAATTGTTTTAACGGTAGCAGTTATTGCTATACTAATTACAGCAACGTTTGGAGCGTTTGGAATTGATTTGAGTTATAAAAAATTATTAGAAACAACGGAATAAACAAAAAATTATAAAGACAAATTACAGGTATACTGTTAGATGTAAATAATTTTAATTTACATCTAATTTTTTTCGTTATAAAATTATTTACATAAGAATTTAAGTTAGAACAGCAAATTACAGAGGTCGTAGAATCTAACAAATTGACAGTTCAACTTTTATTTCTATTATTAATTTAGTAAGACGGTATTAAGTGTTGATGTTGCAAAGAGTAAAAGTATGTTTATGCTTATGAACAGTGATGGAGAAATATTAATTGATTCCATTGAAGTAAAGCATAATTTTGAAGGTTTTGAGAAAATAAGAAAACAGGTAGAAACATTTGATATAAATGATCTAACAGTATTTATGGAATCGACTGGAATATATCATTTACCAGTAGAAAGATATTTTAAAGATAATGGATTTAATACTTTGGTAATTAATAGTTTAACAACTAAAAATAATTATGACACAATAAGAAAAACCAAAACAGATAAAAAGGATTGTTTTAGATTGGCAAAGTTATTTTTTGTAAATGAAGTAGAATACCATGATTTATCGAAAAAAGATTTATATGCTAATTTAAAAGCATTAACGAGACAATATTTTTATTTAACACAAGTAAATGTAAGTTGCAAGAATAGATATAAAAGGCTAATAAATATCTGCTTTCCAGAGTTTGAAGAAATATTTAAAAGTAGTAGAATCTATGAAGAAACAGCTATAAATTTTATAAAGGCATTTCCTCATGCATACATAGTTAAAGAAAAAAGAATAGATGCTTTATATAATAATTTATATAAAACAAATTCGAGACATGATTATTATTACAAAAGATTAGCACAACAAATAAAAGACATTGCAATGAACTCTTATCCAGGAGTAGATAAAGAACATGCTGATGTTAAAAATTTATCAGACATGGCAGGCATATTACAAGAGAATATAAAGGCATTAAACGAGATAAAAGGAAAGATGATTGAAACAGCAAGACAATCACCATATTTTAAAATAATAAATTCATTTTATGGAATAGGAGAAGTGTTAGCGGCAGAATTATTGGGAGAATTAGGAGATATTACTAGATTTGATAACCATAAACAATTAATAGCATTTTGTGGACTAGATCCAACAATAATTCAATCAGGAAAAAGTATAAATGTACATGGAGCAATATCAAAGAGAGGAGATAAATATGTAAGATGGATATTATTTAACATAAGCCAAATGGTAGTCAAACTAGGTCATCAATGCCCTAATCATCCAGTATATAATTATTATTTAAAGAAAAAAGCAGAAGGCAAACACTATTACGAAAGCCTAACTGCTTGTTCAACAAAAATCTTAAGAATGTTATATTCAATGTGCAAAAATAATACAACATTCCTAAATGATTAACTAAATAAAGTTTAACATACTTTAGGCGAAAAAGATACACTTTTTAAAAAA
>CADAAJ010000137.1 GCA_902785855.1 uncultured Methanobrevibacter sp.
ATGTATGAAAGCAGGAATTAGTGCAGACAGTTGGATGGATGAAAGCTGTGATGTGTACAGATTCCAAGGCCAAATATTTAAATAGTGATACAATGATGACACCATCGGAAATATCAATCACTTTTCAAATGTTCATCATTAACATTTATAATTATCAAAATATTAGTAGGAATAACGAACTTTGAATTTTTTGAAAAATACACATTTTACATTTGGAGTCCATCTTTATGAGGTTATTTGTTGGCAATATAGGTAATGCAGTAAAGTATGCATTAAGCGACAGAAAGGGAATCATAATAATCAGTGCCCTTATGGCAATTACCTCTATTGCCACCGCAAACCAACATCTCAACGCCTTCTGGAGGATGCTTGCTGTAACTCTGCTTATTGTTATGGGATACGGATCATATGTCTCATGGTATACTCTTAACGGTTCAGATGAACATCCAAAAATCAACAATTTAAAAAAACTGATTTGGGAAGGCTTTAAAAAATCCGCCATTACATTTATTTATTCCATACCTTTGACATTCTTTGTTCATATGGCAAAAGTAAACATGAACAGCAACATCATACTATCATTAATTGGCATTATCCTATTTGTACTGACATACCTGTGTTTTATCATAGGATTGTTAAACAGATACCTGCATAAAGGAAAATTTATAGAGGCATTCAGTCTACCTGAAATAATAAATTTAGCACGGTTATTTGACATTAAATCATTCATAAGAGTTATAAGTGCCGTTATAATCTCCCAAGTATTTGCGATTACAGTTGTTGTCGGATTCAGTAACGGATTTGATTTAATTGAACTTGTGAAGTCCATCTCAACATTCTTTTTGGCACCGTTTTTTTATATAGCCGCCAAAAGATTTGTTGGTTTGAATGTCCGTGAACTTTTTAATAATACTCCAATATAATCATATCCATTATTAGATATATCCATAAATTTAATTAACCTGCCAAATCTAAACTATAGTATAGAAATGTGAGAGAAGAATAACTAATTGATATTAAAGTGATAACAATGATGATTCCAACAATACCTACGCCAGATGAATTATTAGATAAAGGATTCAGCAGAGGTAAAAAACAAGCAGACTTACTTAGAAGTCAAAAAATATTCCTGTCAAGTTATTAAAGATAAATTAAAATCCATATTAGATGCAGTTCCAGAAATAGAAAGTTTGCATCCATTTTACCAGGACTACATTGACATTACAGTTGGTGTAGATGATATGAAACAGGCATTAGGTGCACTTAATTGGGCATATGGTATATTAACACAACTTGAAAAAGAATATGGTGCAAAAATTAGAAAAAATCCATCTGAAAAAGCAACAGCAATACAAAAACAGGCATATGGAAGAATTGCATCTGTAGTAAATAAAATTAAAAAAGATTTGGATTTTTTGGATTTTGCAAAACAAAATTTAAGAAATATGCCTACAATTGATTTTGATGCTACAACAATTGTAATTGCAGGTTTTCCAAATGTTGGAAAATCCACTCTACTTAGACAAATTACCGGTGCAGATCCACAAGTTGCAAATTATCCATTTACAACCAAAGGTATACAAATAGGACACACAGAAAGACACTGGAAGAGCATTCAAATAATTGATACTCCAGGTTTACTTGACAGACCAGTTTTAGAAATGAATGATATTGAATTAAATGCAATTGTTGCTCTTGAACATTTAGCAGATGCAATATTATTTATATTTGATGCATCAGAAACCTGTGGTTTTCATTTAGAAAATCAATTTAATCTTTTAGAACAAATTGAAAAAATATTTTCTGAAATTCCAGTCATATATTTATTTAATAAAATGGATTTAATTGAAGATAAAGAATATCTTAAGGAATATATTTCTAATGAAGACAACTGTATTTTCATCTCAGCAATTGAAGGTGAAGGTATTGATAAAATTAATGATAAAATAGATTCAATTAAAAAAATTGAAAGAAATATTGAAAATGATGAAGATGACTTACTTTATTTAAACATGTGTAAAATCAACATTAATTATTTCAACCATACAAATTAGGAGTTACTATCATCAATCCCTATTTTTACCAAAACTCAAAAATTGAATAAAAAACATGAAAAAAATTATACTAAAGAACTTTTTTGAACATGAGAACTAATAAAGGGTGTCCGCCAAAATTGATTTTTGATTTTTTGTCAAAAAATTTTTTAGCTTAATTTTTATTATTTTTACTATATTCTTTTAAATTTTTAATTA